>JACQCE010000072.1 GCA_016201765.1 Nitrospirota bacterium | reverse complement strand
CCGATGAGATGACCGATAATCGTCCCGGTGCCAGGTGAACCCCGTATCATGGCTTGACAAGCGGGGCTTGAGCCATGGTACGGGGTAAAATGATCGCCGAGAAAAAACGACGGCCTAGTATATCCGAACCGAAGGAAAAGTCAACGAATCACGCTTGCCGCTCCCTTGCAAATTGTTGCCGTTTCCTCTACAGTGCAGCCTATGATTGTTCCCTCCGGCCCGTCTGCGTGATGGCCACCGGATGCCGACGAGCGCTCTGCCTCCTCCTGCCTGGGCTTCTGCTGCTGACGGCCTGCGCCACCACCACGCATTCGGGTGAAGCGCCGCGCGCCCTCCTGGATCAGCAGACGGTTGCGGTGATGACGGCGGTCAACGCGGAGGAGGCGGAACGGCTTCGGCTGTCGCTGCTTCGCGGACAGCCGCTGCCGGCGTCCGCGCAATTTTTCTCGATCGATGGGCTTACCCAGGCCAATCCCACCCTCGGCAAGCTGGCGGCGCAACTCGGAGACTGCGAAATCAGCCGGCCCATCCCTCCCCCCATACCACCTATGGACCGGCAAACCAGCACGGGCTATCTGGTCCTGCAACGGGGCGGAGACCCCGACCGGCCCTGCCATGGGTCGGTGAGCGCCGCCGACCAGGAGTCATGGACCGACAAGGCGGGGGAACTGCTGCTCGGCCTGCTGATGGTGGGCGTGGTCGGCTTCCTGGTTGCGGCCCCGTTCATCTTTCACGTGTTCTAATTCGGAATCCGGCCTGCTGAACGGGCAAGAAACTGCGCCGGAACAACTAATCCAAGTCGATGGGCCTCAAGGGCGGCTTCGCATCGGGATCGACGTGCTTCATCGACTCTTTCACCTTCTCCTCCAGCACCCGTGAGCGATCTTTGAGCGCCTGCTGTTCCTGCTGCACCCGCTCGGTGGCCGCCTGCTTCCGGTCATCGAGCCGGCGCACCATCTCCTGCAGCGACGCCGTGGGCTTGGTCGACTTCGCCTCCGACCGGAGAATCGTCCCGGTCTTCCGATCGACGACCAGCTCCGCCTCGCAATGAGGGCACTGGATCCGGTATTTGTCAGGCTCGCTCACGGCGGCACGCTCCACCGCCCATTGTAGAACCCGTTTTCATCAATTTCAACTTCTCTTCACACCCCCATCAAACATCAGGCGTGACTGGCGAACAAACCGGGCTGATCCCGCCGCCTCAACGGAGATGATCAATATGACGCGGAGCAGCCTTGGGCGGGGCGGTGATGAGGCCGTCTCGGAGGCTGCCACCTCAATGGCGATGATTATTGTGGCAGCCGAGAGCCGAGGACCGGCGAGCACCGAAAGCAAAGCCGAGTCCGTGCCGAAGAACCACCCCGCCGAAGGCTGCTTGCCCTTCGAGCTTGACAGGATACGGCTGGAGCGGCTAGCATAGACGCCATGTCACGTCCCGCACAACGCCCCGCCCCGCACCGTCCGGACAAAGTCATTCTCGCCAAACCGCGCGGATTTTGCGCGGGCGTGGAGCGGGCCATCGACGTGGTGGAGATCGCCCTGCAACTCTTTCAGGGGCCGATCTACGTCCGCAAGGAAATCGTCCATAACAAGCACGTGGTCGAGGAGTTGAAGGCCAAGGGCGCCATCTTTGTGGAGGAGCTGGACGAAGTGCCCGACGGCGCGCGGGTGATTTTCAGCGCCCACGGCATCTCCCCTGAAGTGCGCGAGCTTGCGCTGGCCCGGCAGTTGAAAGTGATCGACGCCACCTGTCCGCTGGTCACCAAGGTCCATCACGAAGCGGTCCGGTACGCCAACGAGGGGCGCACGATCATTCTCGTCGGCCATGAAGGGCACGACGAGGTGATCGGCACGATGGGCGAGGCGCCGGACCACATCAAGCTGGTCGGCTCCGCCGAGGAGGCGCGGCGGCTGCACATCCCCGACCCCGACAAGGTGGCCGTCACCACCCAGACGACGCTGAGCGTTGATGACACCAAAGAGATCATTGATGTGTTGAAACAACGCTTTCCCTCGATGCGCGTGCCCGCGGGCGAGGACATCTGCTACGCCACGCAAAATCGACAAACCGCCGTCAAGCAGATGGCGAAGGAGGCCGACCTGCTGCTGGTGATCGGGTCGGGCAACAGCTCGAATTCGAACCGGCTCAAGGAAGTCTCCGAAGCGCTGGGCACGACCGCCTACCTGATCGACGACGTCAACGAGATCGATCCGGCCTGGTTGACGGAGAAGGTCAAGTGCGTCGGGATCACGGCCGGCGCCTCCGCGCCCGAATATCTGGTGCAGGATGTCTTGAAATTCTTCCGGGATCTCGGCGTGACCAACGTTGAGGAAATCGACGCGGTCAAGGAAGAGGTCAGCTTCGCCCTGCCCCACGAACTGTACGCCGATCAGCCGGACCGACCGGCCGGCGCTGGTGACCGCCGTT
>JACQCE010000075.1 GCA_016201765.1 Nitrospirota bacterium | reverse complement strand
ACCGTGGCAAAAATGGGGACACGTCCCAATTTCGTTGCGTGCCGTGCGTCGCACGAGGAAATTGGGACGTGTCCCTATTTTTGAGCCGGTCGCGGTGAAACTGACCCACTACCCGGTTGTAGGGCGCGTTGCAATCGACCCGGCGGTTTCGATAAGCTGATGACGGAAGGCGGGTTCGAGCGCCGCCGGAGAGAGCCCGATGGAACTGCTCAACACCACGCTCACGATCGTCCTGGCCGGAGGGGCGGGTTCGCGTCTGGCCCCGTTGACCGCGGATCGCGCCAAGCCGGCGGTGCCCTTCGGCGGACTCTACCGGATCATCGATTTTACGCTCTCGAACTGCCTGCATTCCGGCCTGCGCCGCATTTTGGTGTTGACGCAGTACAAATCCCACTCGCTCCAGAAGCATCTGCGCGACGGTTGGTCGATCTTCAGTCCGGAGATCGGCGAGTTCATCACCCCCGTGCCGGCCCAGATGCGCTTGGGGGAGAGCTGGTACGCGGGCACGGCCGACGCGATCCACCAGAACAGCTTTCTCCTGGAACGGAGCCGGGCCACGCACGTGTTGGTGTTGGCCGGCGATCACATCTACCGGATGGACTATGCCCGGATGCTGGAGGAGCACGTCCGCCGGAAGTGGGACGTGACCGTCGCCTGCGTGCCGGTGCCGTTGTCGCAGGCCGCCGCCTTCGGCGTGGTGGAGATCGACGGGGATCAGGGGATCAAAAAGTTTGTGGAGAAATCACACCACCCGCCGGCCATGCCGGGTGATCCGACCCAGGCGCTGGCCTCGATGGGCATTTATATCTTCACGCTCCGTTTTCTGCTCGACGTGCTGGCGCAGACCAAACACGCCGCCGAGCCGCGTGACGATTTCGGGCGGGACATTCTGCCGGCGATCATCGGCACGCACGCCGTCGGCGTCTACCGGTTCGGCGGGGTGGAGGGACGGGTCAGTCCCGACGGCTATTGGCGCGACGTCGGCACGCTGGACGCCTACTATGAGGCGAATATGGATCTGCTCAAGCCGGTCCCGCCCATGAATCTCTATCAGCCGGACTGGGCGATCCGCACCTACCACGCCCAGCATCCGCCGGCCCGCAGCGTGCCCGCGTCATCGGATGCAGTCGGGGGAGAGGTCGGCGCGGTGACGAACACGCTGCTGACCGGCGGGGATGTGATCATCGGCGCGACGATGCGCCACTCGATCCTGTCGCCCGACGTCCGGGTGGATCCGGGCGCGGTGGTCGAAGATGCGATCCTGTTCGAAGGCGTCCGGGTCGGCGCCGGCGCCCGGCTGAAGCGCTGCATTATCGATAAATCCATCGTCATTCCCCCCAATGAGACCATCGGCTGGGATCTGGAGCTCGACCGCAGCCGGTTCACCGTCTCGGAGGGCGGGGTCGTCGTGGTGCCCAAAGGCTATCGATTCGACGCCGGCTCCTGAGCGGCCCGCCAGGGCGGCCGCCCCTTTACGAGTCCAGAGCCGTCCGCAGGCCCTGTTGAAATTGACCTCTTTTCAACCGATCGGGTATGCTACTTCAGCGTACCCGTCAGGGGCGAGCACGCGCGACTTTCCCATTGAGGAGCCGTCACTCGTGGTCACCTAGGCGATTGATCGCAGGTCTCATGAATTTTTACCGCCCCAAATCCGTTTTACGACTCGTGCTCATCGGGTTCCTGCTGGTGACGCTGCCGCTTGTTCTGGTGCTCCTGAACGCCACGCTGTATGTGGATCGTCTGGTGGGACAAAGCCAGTCGGCCGTGCTGCAGGCCGTGCAGGCGACGAAGGAGAGTTCGCTGTTGCTCGAGCAGATCACCGCCATGGAACGCAGCGCCAGACAATATCAGGTGCTCGGGGATGCCACGCTGTTTGACGTGTATGAAAAAACGCACGAGGCGTTTCAGGCCTCGGCGAAGAAATTGTTCACGTTGTTGGTGGGAGAGGCCCAATGGCGGCTCTTGAAGGAGCTGGTGGAGAAGGAGCAGGGCCTGTTCACGACGTTGCGTGACTACCCCCACAATTCCGATATGAGCATCTCGGCCGTGTCCGAATTCGGCACGCTGCGCGACCTGGCGGCATTTATCGTGGCGGAGCGCCGCCGGTTGATCGATCAGGAGATGGAGGCCATGCAACAGGCGGCCGAGAATACCACGCGCATCCTGACCTGGCAGCTCATGGCGGTCAGTCCCGTGGTCCTGGGGCTTGCCGTGGTGTTCACGCTGCTCATCTCGCGTCCGATCAGGCGGATCGATCACGCCATCCGCCGGCTGGGGGACGGCGAATTCGGCGCCAGGATCGCCATCTCGGGCCCGCAGGATCTGGAGTATCTTGGGAAACGGCTGGACTGGCTCCGTGAGCGGATGATCGATCTGGAGGAGCAGAAGAAAAAGTTCCTCGACCACGTGTCTCATGAGCTCAAGACTCCGCTCAGCTCCATCCGCGAAGGGGCGGAGCTGCTTGCGGATCAAGTCGGGGGCGCGCTCAACGACGAACAACGCAAGGTGGTCGCGATTCTGCGTGAGAACAGCATTCAGTTGCAACGCATTATCGAACAGATGGTCAATTTCAGGGCCGTGTTGTTGCGCCATTCCGCCCTGTACCTCCAGGAGGTCGATCTTGCCCGCGTGATCGAGAAAGTCGCGACCGACCATGGGCTGGCCATGATGGCGAAGAATATCAAGCTGGAATTGAGCCTGGCCGAGGTGGCCGTCGCCGGGGATGAAGAAAAATTGACGGCCATTGTTGACAATCTGCTCTCCAATGCGGTGAAATTCTCCCCATACGAAGGCGTGATCAGGATCCAGCTCATCCGGCGTGACACCCATGCCGTGCTGGATGTGGCCGATTCCGGTCCCGGGATCGATCCGGGGGAACGGGGCAAAGTGTTCGAGCCGTTTTATCAAGGACGGATCACACCGGAAGGCCGTGTGAAGGGGACGGGCATCGGCCTGTCGGTTGTGGGCGAATACGTCACACTGCACGGCGGAGACGTGTGCGTGGTCGATGGGCGCGCCGGCGGCGCGCACTTCCGCGTGACGCTTCCCCTCAAGCCGGCATAGGACGCGCCGATGCAGGCCCGGAGGGTGTGGTGGATTGCAGTGTACGGCGCCTGTCTGATGGTGCTCGGATGCTCCGCCCTGGATGCGCTGAGGCGGCCGTCCCCCGCCGGGGTTCAGCGGGAAGCCCCCGCGGCCCCGAACGGTTCCGATATGCAATCCGTGCTGGAGTATTATCGCGGCCTGGAAGCCCTGAGCGAGGAAGGGCTGCAACAGGAATTCGCCCGTGCCCAGCAGGCGATGTCGGAGCGCCATCAATCCGCGGATCGCATCCGGCTGGCGGTCCTGTTCGGTCTGCCGCGGGCGACGTTCAGGAACTATGACCGCGCGGTCGAGCTGTTGAACGACGAGGCCGGCGACCCGGCCGGCCGCGACGCCGCGTCAAAGGATTTCCTGCTGTTTTTATCCGCGGTGATGCAGGAACTCAAAAAGCAAAGCGAGCAATATCAAAAGCTCGATCTCAAATTCAAGGAGGAAAGGAAACAGCGGGAACTGCTCCAGCAGAAGCTGGAGGAATTGACCACGATTGAAAAAAACCTGCTGGAGCAGGGCGCCTCGAAAAAGCCATGAACGACGCGAAACACAAAATCCTCATCGTGGACGACGACACCGACCTCCTCCGGCTGCTGTCGATGCGTCTCGCCTCGGCGGGCTATCAGGTCACGTCGGCGGAGAACGCCGAAAAGGCCCTGGTTCAGCTGGCCGTCATCCGTCCGGATTTGGTGATCACGGATCTGCGCATGACGGGCATGGACGGGATGAAGTTGTTTGAAGCGATTCACCAGCAGCATCCGGCCCTGCCGGTCATCATCCTGACGGCGCATGGATCGATCCCCCAGGCGGTCAAGGCGATCGAGCGGGGCGTGTTTAATTATCTGACCAAGCCGCTTGACGGCAAGGTCTTGATCGCCCATGTGCAAAAGGCCCTGCACGTCAGCGCGCATCGGTCGGAGGCGGAGTCGGGGAGTCAGGATCTCGAATGGCGGAAGGAGATCATCACCCGCAGCCCGCTGATGGAAGAACTGCTCACCCAGGTCCGGCTCGTCGCCGCCAGCGATGTGAGCGTATTCATCCACGGCGAGACCGGAACCGGCAAGGAACTGCTGGCGAGGGCCATTCACCGGGCGAGCGCGCGGCGGCGCAAACCCTTCACGGCCGTCAATTGCAGTGTCATCCCCGAGCCGTTGTTCGAGTCGGAGCTGTTCGGCTACCGGAGGGGCGCCTTCACGGGCGCCGTTCGAAACTATCAGGGGTTGTTTCAGTCGGCGCACGAGGGGACGTTGTTCCTTGACGAGATCGGGGACATGCCGATCCTGTTTCAGCCGAAGCTGCTGCGCGCCCTGCAGGAAAAGCAGGTGCGGTCGATCGGCGCGGTCGACGTTACGCCGACGGACGTCCGGATCGTGTCCGCCTCTCACCGCGACCTCGAAGGGGAGATGAAGGCCGGGCGGTTTCGGGCGGATCTCTATTACCGGTTGAACGTCATGACCCTGGAGGTCCCGCCGCTGTCCAAACGCCGCGAAGACATCCCGGTGCTGGCCGGCCATTTTCTCTCCCGCATGGCGGAGGAGAATGAAAAAAAGATCGCCGGTTTTTCACCGGAGGCCATGGAGCTCCTGCTGGCCGCGCCGTGGCCGGGCAATGTGCGCCACCTGCAGAACGTCGTGGAGCATGCCGTGGTCCTGTCGACCACTCCCGTCATCTCGGCGGGGTTGATCCAGAATGCGCTCCGCGACAAGCCCGAGCCCCTGCAGTCATTGGATGAAGCCAGGGACCGTTTCGAGCAAACGTATCTGGTCCAGCTGTTGCAAATGACCCAGGGGAATGTGAAGCAGGCGGCGAATCTGGCCAAACGCAACCGCACGGAATTCTACAAACTATTGACCCGCCACAAGCTCATCCCCTCGCTCTTCCGTTCCGCCGACGAAGCCTGATCGTCGCCGTTTCCAGACAACAGAACTGCTTGTTCTCACACGGGAAAGCTGTCTGACGTCGTATTCCGTCGTAATCACACGACAGATGTGCCGGCCCGTTTTCGCTCCCCGACGGTCTATCTGATTGATTCTTATCTAAAAATCATTTTGGCATTCCGTTTGCTTCTGTCAATGTATGACCGCGGTCGTTTCCCATGCACGGTCAACGGGAGGCCCAGATGGAAAGCCGGATGGAACGAACAAGAGGGAAGAAAGAGCGAGGCGCCATGATGAAGCAAGGCCATGTGTCGATCGGGCACCATTGTGGCACCGAAGGAACTGGTGTGCGCCATGACAATGTCCCGGGCCACGCCGGCCGGGCGCAGTTGGTGATGCTGGCCACGGATTGCGACACACCGGGCGTCGCCAAGCGTGCAACCTTCCATTTCCCCGATTGGGATGAGGGCTCGGAGACCTTTGACACCCTCGCGATGATCGCTGAAATCGTTCAGGACGCCTGCGTTGAGGTTGAAGCGACCCGTCACCGTCAGGGGGGAAGAAAGCCGCCCCATCATGAGCGGTCGGCGGGAGACGGGCACGGGATGGCCGAGGGAGTGAAGGAGGAATAACACATGTTGACTGATTGGACGAACGTGGCAATCGTCTGCTTTCTCTTCGCCGGATTGATCATGTCGGTGTCGAGCGCGCTGTATGCGGCGGCCGCGTTTCATGCGCCAGTGCTTCCGATCGAGCGCCGGCGGCGCGATGTCATGGTCGTGCTTGAAGAAATGGGTCGCAAGACCGCCGCGGTGGAGGAACTGCTCCAGCAACTTGCGGTGATGCGGGTGACCGCTCAAATGGTTCTGGACGAGGACGACCTGAATCCGTCGCGTGATCGCGACGGCATCGACGGGCCTCCGGCCGGCCTCCGGGAACGGAGGACGGTCTTGGCGGGCCCGGGCAAAAGGAGGTGATGTGAAATGACACGGCGAATCGTCACGGGGATGCTCTTCCTGCTGCTGGCGCTGAGCCTTCCGGGGCTCGGTCTGGCTGCGACGTTCAACGGGACGCTGATGAAAGTCGAAGGGTCGGTCTATGTGGTGAAAGACGACCGCAGCGGAACGGAACGCCGGATCCTGATCGATCAATCCACCATCAAAGTCGGAGAGCTCAAGGAAGGGGCGATGGTGGAGGTCGAAGTGGATGACACAAGCGGGTTTGCCAAAGTGATCAAGGCGAAGAAAACATAGCCGCCCACCCCTCTCTGGCGGCTATGGGGGCCCGCCCGGATTGTGCGGGCGGGCTCCATTCCCGATGCAACGGTCGATCAGTGTGCTCCGGGCGCATGACGGATGCGCCCCGTGCATGCACACTCACACACTCAACTGACGGGAGGTCGGATGCGGCGACGAAGCGGAAGTGTGATCCACCGGATCATCATGTGTTGCTTGATGCCGGCAATGACAGCCGTGTGGCCGGGTATCGTCATGGCACAGGAGACCCCGACGGACAATACCGTGCCCACGGGGCGGTTCACGATTGGGACGGGGATGGGATTTCATGCGGGAACGGCGGATGGGGCGGTCTTCGGTCTTTTCCTGGATGGCGAGTACCACCTGGACCAACATCTTTCAATCGGTCCTTTGTTGCAGCTCGGCGTCAGCTCTGATCTGTTCCTGACCGGGTTATCCGGTCAGATCAAATACACCATGAAGACGCCTGCGCTTCCCGGAGTCATCCCATACCTGGAGGGCGGTGTGGGATTCATGGTCATTGATGCCGACCGGCCGGGCCGGGATGATGACGTGGGGTTCCTTGTCCCGTTTGGGGGCGGTTTCGACGTGGAGCTGGGCAAGAACGTGCTCCTGGGAACGGCCGTGTTGTTGAATTACACGAGCGCCGATGTGAGCGGTCAGCCGCCGATTTTCATGTCCTGGCTCTTTGGATTGCGGTTTCGGTTGTCAGGATAAAAAGAAACGCGTTCTTCCCACCATTGCAGGGGCTCGCGTCGCCCCTTTACCTCGAACGAATGTGAGAGGCCACATTCGATTCTCGGTACAAGCCATTCGCCTGGCGGTATGGAGCCCCTCGGGTCAAGCCCTCGGGACAAGCCTCCTCCTCTCGCTCGCCGGGTACCCGCGGAGCGGGTGCGCTGGTGGATGCCCCCGGGCGGCGCGAGCCAGAGTACCCCGCCTTGAGGCGGGGGTGAATGCGGTCTGACGCACCGAGTGCGTTCCACGCAACTACCCCGGGCTTGCCCGGGGGGCATCTATGTACGGTCGGGAGCCGTTGCCCGAATTTGGGGCCCGCAGGCCCGATCGTCGCACCCCCACTTCCCGTACCACAGTCCAATCTCAGGGGAAGAAGTCTGGCATCCTTATTGCTATATAACCGACAGAGGATGATTTCCATCAGAGCAAGGGCGGGGAAGGAGCAACGGTCATGACCTGTCAACGATGCGGCGGAGCGATGAATCATGAGGAGTTTTGCAATGGGAGTGAAGGGAGTGTTCCCTGGTGGTTCAAGGGATGGCGCTGCCTTCACTGCGGGGATGTCGTTGATTCACTGATCCTTCGCCACCGCCGGCAACCGATCGCGCAAGCGCAGCGCCCGCTGTCTCGCGCCCGCCGCCGGGCGGCCTGAAAGGATGATGATGGAGCGCTGCGGAATCGTGCTGGCCGCCGGGGACGGGCGGCGGTTGCAATCGTTCGTACGTGAGTGGCGGGGCGACGACTTGCCGAAGCAGTATGTCGACTTCGCCGGCGCCCGCTCCACGTTGGAGCAGACCTGGCGCCGGGCCGGGTTGATGATCCCGGCGGAGCGGCTGCTGACGATTGTAAACCGGCGTCATCTCGACTACGGGGAGGTTCGGCAACAACTGGCCGGCCGACCGGCGGAGACAGTGATCGTCCAACCGGAGAATAAAGAGACGGGGCCGGGCCTGCTGCTTCCGCTGCTGCACCTGCATCGGCGTCATCCCGATGCGGTGGTCGTGATTTTTCCATCGGACCATTTCATCAGGGAGGAAGAAGTGTTCATGGGCCATGTGGATCTGGCCTGCCGCGTGGCGGAGCAGGAACCGGCCGGCCTGGTTCTGCTGGGCATCGAGCCCCGGTCGCCGGAGCCGGACTACGGCTATCTGCGGCCGGGCCGCCGGCTGGAGGACGGGCGGGGGAGCTGTGTCAGGCGCATTCTGCAATTTGTCGAAAAACCCGAACGGGCGTCGGCGGAGAGCCTGATCCGGGGCGGCGCGCTGTGGAACTCCTTTGTCATGGCGGGCCGGCTCTCGCGGCTGCTGGAGCTGTTCCGATGGATGGCGCCGAAGCTCCACGCCGCGTTTGACCCCGTGCGGAAGGCGATCGGCACGGCCCGGGAGCGGGAGACGGCCGAGCGGGTCTACCGGAGGTTGGACCCGGTGAATTTTTCCCGTCACATCCTGCAACGTCCGGAGGTCCATCACGTGGCGCGATTGCTCGTCCTGCCGGTGCGCGGCGTGCTGTGGAGCGACTGGGGCTCGGCCTCCCGGTTGATGGCCGATTTAACGCGGATGGGCCGATTGGATCGATGGCAGGCGCTGCCTGCCAACCGCTCTGCGGCTCTGCCCTTGATCACATGAAGAAATGATAGCTGTAGAGCCTCATTCATTCATCCTACCCAACTAAAAAAGCCCGGTCGACCGGGCTTTTTTAGTTGAAGATTCGGAAGGCCGTTGGGAACGGTTTGATAATTATCGGGAAAAAGTTTATGAGGTCAAGATCCTGACCATGAGGGTTGAAAGTTTGACCATGTCGTGACATCAAAAAAAAGTTTGAAATTCCGGCGTGGCCGGTCGTTTCTGTATTGACAGTCTCGTGAAACCGGCCTATCGTAGGCGACATTATTGGGACAGCTCCGGGCCGGTCTAGGCAGAGGGCGGATGGCATCATCCCGGCGTCGGCAGTCGGGTGACCCTCCTTCCTGCCGGCGTCACTCTACTAGGCCGGTCCCGGATGGCACTCCTTAAAAATAGGGACACGTCCCGATTGTGGTGAGTTTCTGCCGCCTGTGTGTGACTCACTCTGGAATAATTGGGACGTGTCCCTATTTTTCGTGTGAAACTGGCCCACTACCCCTTGCCGGCCGCGATTGTAAATCACCCGTTCGCCGGGGTAGACTGTGGGCCGTGCCATCCGCAGCCCCGACAGCCTGAGCGATTGACCCCTCGCCCATGACACCCCGCACGCCGTCCCTCCCATTTATCGTGGTGATCCTGATGACCGGCGCCATGCTCCTCGCCTGCGGACAGAGCGGGAACAGCGGCGCGTTGACGGCGCCGGGGATTTCGACCGTCGTAATCACCCCCATCGGGGCGCAGGCCCGCGCGCAGGCCGTGGCCATT
>JACQCE010000066.1 GCA_016201765.1 Nitrospirota bacterium | reverse complement strand
GGCCGGCCGGTTGTGCGGTGCGTTGTGGTTTTGATTTCGCCATGACGGAAAATAAGCCGGCCCATCATTTCAAAAACGGCATGAAAATGCAAGCGAACGCCTGAGAGGGTAGTGGGTCAGTTTGAAATGGGGTATACTGACAAAGTAGTGACTTTAGAGGGCCGGATATGGCATATTGGGGGGCCATGCGTGACCGGTCAAGAAGCCCGTCGGATGTCAATGTTATCGCCGCTGAAATTCTTGAGGCGGCCATTGGCCATCCATCAAAAAAGCCTATCAAAAAAAAGAATCCTGCTGCTGTGGCACTTGGCAGACTGGGTGGGAAAAAAGGTGGCCCAGCTAGAGCAAAAAAACTTACAGCAACACAACGCTCTAAGATTGCCAGAAAAGCTGCACGGGCTAGGTACGCAAAGAAGTAAAAATGGCAGAGGAATTTCCGCCGCTTCTCACGACCGGCTGGCATCCAACAACACTAGCTGCTTTAAGGGAGATGTGTGTTGATGCTTTTCCGCTCTCAACCACACGACCTCAAATAATGACGGGCCTTGAAACAGTAATAGAAAGGCTCGTGGCTGTGGGCATTCGAGCTGATGCTTGGATAGACGGCAGTTTTCTAACTGAAAAAATTAATCCAAAAGATTCTGATGTCGTCTTTCGTGTTGATGCTGAATTTTGCGATCAATGCACACAAGAGCAATACAGCTTGTTGGAGTGGGTTGCTGGGCAGGAGCCACAAGAAAGACATCTATGTGACGCCTATCTACATGTTGACTACCCCGCTGGGCATACTCGTCATGCTCACGGGGAATGGATGCGAGCATATTGGATTAAGCAATTTGGGTTTAGCAGAGAAGAGGAAATGAAGGGGATTGCTGTTGTTACTCTTTGAGTAGGCGCATGGATACACTATTAGACATCATTGAGAAACTGCAAAGTACTGAAGAGGCGCTATTCCGCCTAGAAAATGTCACACAACGAGACCCTCTTGATAAAACTTTGTTATTAGAATTGAAATCCCTAAAAAAGAGGCAGCAGCATTTAGAGGGCATCTTTTCTGAGTTGGCCCATAAAAGCTACCTTGATGTATGCACTTACAGGTTATTTGATGATAATGGTCGTCGCCCTAAAATCGCATCATTGACTCGTGCTCTGACTGATTTTCAGTCGTTATTTACATCTGTTTTTAATGCCGTTAAGCGTGGGCCAAAAACACGTGACCGCATAAGTGCCGAAATTGCAGAGCAGTCAGCGTTTGCTTTTGGCTATACATTTGTTGGTTCTGTTGGTTTCGCTCTCACAATACCGAATGATAGATTGATGTTCGGGGAAACAGAGCTTGATAAAACCATGTCAGTAATCTTTAGTTTGGCCAAAGCTGAGAATAGTGAAAGCATCGTGTCGATTGCTCAGGAGATTGGGATTGCTCCAATACGTAGTCTGCACCAATGGGCGCAAGATCATGTTGAATCCGCACTGAACGCAGAGATTAAATGGCGTAGGCATGAGGAAGTCCGGGCAAAATTAATTATACAAATACCAGAACTGGAACATTTACAACAAACAATTGATAGAACAAGCGAAGAAGAGATCACCATTATTACAGTGAGTGGTCGTCTGGTCGGTGCTGATGTAAAAAATAGAACATTTCATATGACATTTGAAGGAGCAGAGGACATCCGAGGGTATATGGATCAAGCCTTTCCCGCCCAAGAGCTACTTAATCTTCCAAAATATTACACGGCCTCGATTAGAAAAATTACCAAGACTTACTACTCTACTGGACAGGTAGAGACTCAGCACTACCTCGTATCCTTAAGCTAATCAGCCAGTTATTTATTGCCTTGATACTGGATAGATTTACTTGACATTGCTTGAGCGCTCAAGCATAATATATAGCAAGAAGGGAGCGCGCCATGAATAAGCTCAGCACAGAGAAACGGACACAGGTTCTTGCGGCACTTGTTGAAGGCAATAGCGTCCGAGCCACTTGCCGCATGACAGGGGTAGCGAAAGGCACGGTCTTAAAGCTACTTACCGATGTTGGCCGAGCCTGTGCGCGCTATCAGGATCAAGCCCTACGCAACCTGCCGTGTAAGCGGTTGCAGACCGACGAAATTTGGGGCTTCTGTTATGCCAAACAAGCCAACGTGCCGGAGCAGCTTCAAGGCATGTTCGGGTTTGGGGATGTCTGGACATGGACGGTACTCTGTGCCGATACCAAGCTGATTGCGGCATGGAAGGTCGGCCCCCGTGATGCTCAGACCGCCGACAAGCTCATGCGGGATTTGGCGGGGCGGCTCTCTAACCGGGTACAACTGACCACAGACGGGCATAAAGTGTATTTGCAAGCGGTCGAACGAGCGTTCGGAGATCAGATCGACTATGCCATGTTGGTCAAACTCTACAGCGGAGAACCTACTGGCAATGAGGCCCGATACAGCCCTGCGAAGTGTTGTGGAGCAAGGAAAGAGGCGATTATGGGCCGTCCTATGAGACGAGATGTTTCAACGAGCTTTGTCGAGCGGCAAAACCTGACCATGCGAATGCAGATGCGCAGGTTGACCAGACTGACCAATGGGTTTTCTAAGAAGGTGGAGAACCTAGAACATGCCGTAGCTCTACACTTTATGCACTATAACTTTGCAAGGGTGCATCAGACCCTACGAGTGACCCCGGCAATGGAAGCTGGAATAGCCAAGCATGTATGGACTTTGGAGGAAATCGCTAAGCTGGCAGATTCAAACTGACCCACTACCCCTGAGAGGCGGACCCGGTTCCAGAGACGCCATCACGCATCATTTCTCCGTCACGCCCAGTTCGGTGAGCCGTCGCTCCGCGTCGTCCACCTGTCGCTGATCGTGCGGCCGGTCCGGCGCCGATTGCAGGAACTCCTTCAGTTCGATGACCGCCGCCGACACGTGGCCCTGCTCCAGAAGCGCGCGGCCGAGATTATAGTGCAGGGCGATGCGGTTGGGGTTCAAGCGAAGGGCGGCGCGATACGCGTCGATCGCCCCGGCAAGATCTCGTGCCCCGTGCAAGGCCAGCCCAAGATTCATGTGGGCGTCGCCAAGCATGGGGTCCAGGCGGATCGCGGTGCGGCATTCGGTCATCGCCGCATCATAATCGCCGATGGTGATCAAGACGAAACCAAGTCCGTTGTGGGCGTCGGCATCGTCAGGGGCCAGCCGGACGGCGGTGCGGCTCTCTTCGAGAGCCTGCTCGTAGGCTCCGATGCTGATAAGCGCCAGCGCAAAATTGACGCGGGTTTTGGCGTCGTTTGGACTGAGCCGGATGGCGGTGCGTTCCTCCGCGATGGCTTCGTCATACTCCCCGAGGTCGATGAGCGCGCGACCAAGGCCGATGTGAGCCTTGGCGTCGCCGGGATTCAACGCGATGGCGTCGCGGTATTCCTGAATGGTTCCATCAAACGCCCCCTTGCCGAGGAGCCTGTCGTCCATGCGCGGATAGGCGGCCGCTCCGTGAAACAGGCCGGCGCACCCCTGCATGACAACGGTCAGACCGATCGCCATGGAGAGCAGCGCGGGCGGGACCGGTCGCCGGCAGGGTTGTCTCTGAAGAGGAGCGGGCATCAATGGCGGTGGCCCGCTGATGCTATCATATTTTGACGCCGTTGATCGTGACGGGGGCCGGCATTGGGTAGTGGGTCAGTTTGATGGATTCCACCGTGGCAAAAATGGGGACGCGTCCCAATTTCCTCGTGCGACGCACGGCACGCAACGAAATTGGGACGCGTCCCTATGTTTGAGCCGGTCGCGGTGAAACTGACCCACTCCCCGGCATTGACTGGATTTGGGCGGCTTCGCTAGGATGGGGAACGGGAGGTGTGGCATGGATTTGCGAAAGGAATTTCCCAGAAGCCCCAGGCAACAACTCGAAGGCTACGCGCACGTCGCCCGGATCATCGACAAGGCGCGGGCGCACAATGCCGGCACATTGGGGGAGTACATCTATAATTGCCCCATGGATCAGTCGTGGTTTCAGTTGACGGGGATCACGGCGGAGGCATTTGCCGAGGCGGTCAGGACGCGGGACGACCGGCAGATGGCCGAATGGATTCGCACACAGGCCGCGCCCCATCCTCTGAACGAGATCGAAGCATGGAATCAGAAGTTGCTGGCCCGGACGCCGTCGTCGCCGGAGAGCCGGCAGCGGTTTCTGGCCACGCGGCACAAGCTGGCTCCTGAGCGGACCGATATCACGACCTGGCCCGATCTGATTGATCTGGAAGAGGGGCGGTCGGTGCCGAAGAGAAAATGACGAATGGCAATGGAAAACAAGGGTAAAGTGGCGAGTGACGAGTGGCAAGTGGCGAGTGGCAAGTGACGAGTGGCGAGTGACGAGTGACGAGTGGCAAGCAGGGGCACAACCATTTCCGATTGACGATTTTCGATTTTCGAGTGGAACCGAAAGCGCAGACGAGGGCTCAACCCTGCGTGTGAGGGTTGCGCCTGCTATACTAAAAATAAGATGACTCGGGGATTGCAGAAGCGCCGGTGCGGGCAGGCCGGGTATACCTATTTGTTTGTCATGTTTGTCGTGGTCATGCTGGGGATCTCCTCCTCGGTGGCCGCCCAGCAGTGGAAAACCGAAATCCGACGTGAACGGGAGGCGGAACTGCTCTTTCGAGGCGATCAGATCCGTCAGGCGATCGCGCTCTATTATCTGACGGCGCGGGCCGGGTTCAACGCCTACCCCCGGTCGCTCAACGAACTGGTCAAGGACCCGAACACCTCGGCCACCCGCCGCTATCTGCGCAAGCTCTACAAGGATCCGATCACCGGCAAGGAGTTCGAGTTGGTCAAGGAGGGGGATTACATCAAGGGCGTGCGGAGCGCCAGCACGGCGGCGCCGGTCAAGCGGGGCAATTTTCCGAAGGAGTATGAGGAGTTTGCCGAGAAATCCTCCTATCGTGAGTGGGTGTTCGAATATAAACCGCAGGGCTCGGTGGGCGGCATCAGATCGAAGCCGCCCTAGGGGCCGGCCGGCGCCGGCGCCGTGGATGGCGCCGGGACCGATGATCGCCCAACGGCATAGAGAAAGACGCCGTTCTGCACGGTGAGCAGTGTGAGCCGCTCGCGGCGCAACTGTTCAAACCGTTCCCGGCTGGCCTGGTTGGGCCAACGCAGTGCGGGATAGCCGGCCTCCTCCAACCGCCGGGCCTCCACCTGATTGTAGAGCAGATGGGTGACCCCTTCCCGGATGAGCCACCCTTCCAGTTCCTGCGCCGTGTCCGAACGCGCGGCCCAGTAGACCAGCGGCGATAGTTCGTACTTGGTGCTGATAATCCGATCGCGATCAAGATAATAGCCGCGATATTCGCCGACAAACAGCACGACGGCCGTGGGCGGCAGCAGGCGATTGGCCGCCTCGATCGCCGCATAGGGAGGCGCCGACCATGCGAGCCATTGTTGCCGCGCCGGACCGGCGGGGATCAACTCCAGCATCGATGCCGCCAGTCCCTTCGTCGATGCGCCGACCCGGCCTGGTTCCATCGCGCGCAAGCCGGTGAGCGCCGTAAAGGGGGTGATGTAGTTGTCCCGGATGAGGCCGGCGGCTCCGATCGATTGTCCCAACAATCCGATGATGACAGCCATGCCGACGGCTGTTCGGACGGCACGGCCGGCGCCGGCCCGGGCGACCAGGTCGGCCAGGCCGCCCAATCCAATTGCCCCGAGCAGGCCGAGCAGGGCCGTCGTCGGCAGCAGATAGCGGGGCACCGGACTGGCGAACCACCAGATGACGGTTGAGCCGGCGATCAATGCGAGTAATGGGGCCAGCAGCGGGCGCATCGATCGATACCGCGGCCGGCTCAGCGCAATGACGGCGGTGACCGCGGCTGCGGCCAGTGTGAACCAGCCGATGTCGTTTGCGGCGAGCTTCGGCAGGTAGGCCGGCCACAACGTCGGATCAATTCCCCCTGCGCCCAGATCATGCCGCAACCAGGCCACGCCGTTCTGATCGAGAAACGAATGATTCGGCCCGGCGGTCAGGGCGGGCCAGAAACTCGGCCAGAAACTCGGCCAGAAACTTGGCCAAAAACTTGGATAGACGGGATCGCCCGTTTCCAGGAGGTTTTTCACCAGCCAGGGCGATCCGGTTGCGATCACCACGAGGAGCCAGCGGCCGAATGCGCCAAGCAGGCGGCGCCGGTGCGCCCACTCCATGCCGAGCAGTGCGCCCCAGGCCGCCGTCATGCCGATCAGAAAAAAGGAACCGGAATATTTCGTTCCGATGGCCAGGCCCATCAGCGCGCCGGAACAGATCAGCCAGGCGCCACTCCCGTTTGGCGGTGACGCGCCCGGCGGGGCGTCTTGCGGATTGAACGCCGCCATCCGCCATCGACACCACGCCAGCAGGCTCATCAACTCGAAGAAGAGCAGCCCCAAATCGTTGCCGCTGACGCCGGCCAGGAGCGGAACGGACGGGGTCAGAAGGAAGAGCGTGCCGGCGAGCCGCCCCGTCAATGCCGATGACTCCGTCCGCGGGGCGAAGTGCCGGCCCAACGATCCGAGCGTTGCGGCGCACAGCAGCGCGAACGCCGCATGAATCAGTTTGGTCGCCCGTTCATCGGAAAAGGCGAGGGCGATCAGATAGAGCGATTCCACATTCGCCGGCAGCGCGCTGTTGTAATTCCACGGCAGAAAGCCGATCCGGTGATGGAGCAGGTAATAACGCGGCAGTTCGAGATGGTAGATGAGCGCGTCATGAAAAAATTCCGGCATCAGGACGCCGAATGCGATCAGCGCGAGCGCCAGCGCGCGGCCGGCCGCAACGGCCGGACGGATGAGCGTGTCATCGAAGGGTGGAGGAACGTCCCCTGGATTCTGCGTGGGAGCGGCACGTCCGAGAAACCATCCGGAGCCGCCGACGAGCAGGAGCCCGATCAGGACGGGTTGATACAACAGACCGGCCGCACCGATGACCAGGACCAGCAGCGCCAGCACGCCGGCGCCGACGGCCAGCGTCGTCAGTTGACGGTCGAGCCTGGCGGGCCGGTCGCCGCTCATGGCGCGATCGAACGGCGCCAGTGCGAGCCGGCCCCAGCCGGCGGCCGCCGCGGCGAGGGCCGCCGCGCACAACGCGGCGGCGCCCCATGAGAGTGAGGCATCGAGAATGGCGCGCAACACGGCGGCGGTCATTGTAGCGGAAATGATTCGCGCCCGCCAGTGTCGATCGCGATGATTGAATCGGGGCCGGTTTTTTCTTGCAAACTCCGCCATCATTCCCTACAATGATCGTGAAGATCACGGGACGGCTTGTCATCACCATTGGGAAGGAGGAAACGGGAAATGCGAATGTCGTTCTTGCGAAGGACACTGCTCGGTGTGGGGTTCAGCGTGTGGTTGGTCGTTGCGCCGACGGCGGCGTGGGCCGGCTATCTGTCGGAGGCGGGCTTGGGCACCGCCAGCATGTTCAGCACCCTGATCTATGGTCCGCTCAAACTGACCTACGCGATTCTGGGGGGGACGATCGGCGGATTGAGCTATCTGCTCTCGGTCGGGAATATGGACGTCGCCAGCCGCATCTGGGCGCCCTCGCTCGGCGGGAGCTACGTGATTACGCCGGAAATGCTGAAGGGCGAGCAGGGGATCCGCTTTTTCGGTTCGACAACCACGCCGACGGAATCGACCGAGGCCGGTTATTAGCGTTGGCGACCCATCTCATCGTCGACGGCTATAATGTCATCGGCCACGACGGCGGCCTTCGGGGCGATCTGCGCGCCCGTCGGGATCAGCTTCTTCAACGATTAATCGTCTATCAGCGGCGCAGCGGCCACCGTCTGACGGTGGTGTTTGACGGCTGGCGGTCGGGCTGGCCGGCCGAGCACGCCGAATGGACCGGCGGCGTCCGGGTGATCTATTCCCGTGAGGGCGAGCAGGCCGACGAGGTCATTGCCCGCTTGGCCCGGGAGGAGGGCGCGGCGGTCGTGGCCGTCTCCTCCGATCGCGCCGTGCAGGCGGCGGTGCGGGCCGGCGGCGGGGTGGCGCTGTCGTGCGGCGAATTCGAACGGAAATTGACGGAGAGCGCGCGATTCGATCCGGGGACGTTGCCGGATAAAGACGGCGAGGATGAGAGGGATGCGGGAGCGCCGCCCGGGAAGAAGGGCAACCCGTATCGGCGGTCCAAGGCTGACCGGCGCAAGGCGGTGAAACTGAGAAAGCTTTAGCGGGGAATTGAAAAACCTGTCACACGCGCAGGTTGCTCAAAAAGCTCCGTCTGCAAGGCCGCAGGTCCCGAGGGAACCGGAGTCCGACCATCTCGCAGAGCGGTGGTCGGATGAGGATTCCCGATGGGGCGGAGCTTGTACCGAGAATCGGACATTCCTCTCATCTTCGATTCGAGGTAAACGCAGCAGACGGACTTTTTCAACAACCTGCTAATTTTTGCTCGGCCGGTCCACTTCCAGCGTCGTATTGCCGACATGAATGCGGTCATGCGGTTTGAGCAGGTCCTGCCTGACCAGAAAACCGTTCAACACCGTGCCGTTCGCGCTTCGAAGGTCCTTGATGATCAGCGCATCGCCGAAGCATTCGATCGCGCAGTGCTCCCTGGAGACCTCCGGGTCCTTTAATTGAATGTCGGTGTTCACGCCGCGTCCGATCGTCATCTGGGCCTTGGCGATGACGAACCGCTTGCCGAGTTCGTCCCCTTCCACGATCACCAGCTCGAACGGCCGTCCCGACGGCAGGGCCGGCTTCTTCCCGTTGGTCGCATTCCGGATCGACGTGTCGGGCTCCGGTTTTGTCTCGGCCTCGGGCGGAAAGATCATGGTGCTGGTGCCGATGTCCCGTTTGTTCACGCCGTTCCGGGCCGTTTTCGATGGAGGGGGCGCCGCGTGGGCTTCGTCCCCATGGCCGTTGTGCATTGGATGATTCTGGGGATGATTCATGTGCTCGCAATAGGGACACGTGCCGCTGGTTTCATTGGCGGCCGGCAGCTCAAAGACGGTGCGGCAATTCTCACACACGGTTCGCATGGCTCACTCCTTTGGTGAGGCGCCGGCCGGTTCGGCGGATCGGTCGGGAAGCGGCGCCGCTTCCACAACCGGGGCCGGCGGCGCGGAACGGATGGCGTTGAGCAACCGCTCGTCCTCCATGGCCCAGGGCGCCGTCGGCTCCATCGCCAGCGCCAGTTGAAGTTCATCGATGGCCAGTGATCCGACATTTTTCTCGGCGTACAGATGGCCCAGGTCGTGATGCAGGATGGCGGTGCCGGGAAAACGATGCACGCCTTCGGTCAGGATGCCGATCGCCGGCTCAATTTTCTTCTGCTCGCGCAGCACCATCGCCAGCAAATGGTAGCCCTGCACCGCCTGCGGATTGAGGGCGAGCGCGTCCCGCAAACTGCGCTCCGCCGCGGCGAGATCGCCGGCTTGATAGGCGCGTCGGGCCTCTTCGAAGAGTTGTTTCAGTTCCTGTCGCTGCTGAAATCCCGGGGGCCGTCTCCTCGGCATCTCGGCCGGCAGTGGCGAGTCATCCGGAGTCCACGACGGATCGGTCAGCGCCGCGGTCGCGGTCATCTGGGCCGGGGGGGGGACGGTCTGGGATACGGCCGGCTCCTGCGGTGACGGCGTTGCAGCCGGAAGCACGGCCGCGGGAAGGCGAATATCGGGCGGCGCCGGCGCCGGCGTGGTGAGCCGGGTGATCAGGCGATCGACGTTCTGTTGGAGCGCGACTCCCCCCTGCTGGAATTGCCGGACGGGCACGAGGGCGGGACGCCAGAGCGCGAGCAGCAGGGCGGCCAAACAGAGCAGGGCGATCGCGCCGACAAAGGCTTTGGTGACCGGCAACCGGACGGGCCGGGGCATCGTCTTGAGCGTCAGGGGTTTGTAGCCGCCGGAGGAGGCCCGGCGCGTCGTCGGTGTCGCCCCGGGGCTCGGCTGATGAGCCATCGTCGGCTGGTCGGGCACCGGTTCCACCGCTGTTCCAGCGGAGGCCGCCGCGATCCGCTGGACGCGCACCGTGTCGTCCGTCATGTCCTGTTCGAACAGCGCGTGCAGGTAGTTGGCGAGCGACAGGCTGCTGAAGGCGTATCCCTTGGCGGCGATCAGATGATCGATGGCCAGTTCCATGTCGGATGCCTGCTGGAACCGGTCGACGGGATCCTTGGCCAGCGCCTTCATGACCAGCGCGTCGATTTCCGGCGGCAGATCGCGGTTGATCTCGGAGGGCGGGGCGATCTGGGCCTGCCGCACCTGCTCGAGGATGGCGAATTCGTTGTTGCCGGTGAACATCCGCCGTCCCGTCACCAATTCGTACAGCACGATGCCCAGTGAAAAAATATCGGAACGGTGATCGAGCGGTTTGCCGGTGGCCTGTTCCGGCGACATGTAGGCCAGCTTGCCTTTCAGCGTGCCGGTGCGGGTTTCGGTGGTTTGCGTGGCGGCCTTGGCGATGCCGAAGTCGACCAGCTTGATCTCGCCTTCATAGGAAATCAGAATATTTTGCGGGCTGACGTCCCGGTGGACCAGGTGCAGATCCCGGCCCTGCAGATCCTTCTTCCGGTGGGCATAGTCCAGGCCGGCGCAGATCCGGCTGGCGATCAGCAGCGCGTGGCCCACGGTCAACGGCAGCGAGCGGGCCTGACTCCGTTGGACCACCGCGCGCAGATCCTTGCCCATGACGTATTCCATGGCGATGTAGTAGAACCCGTCGGTTGAGCCGAGGTCGAAAATCTGGACGATATGCTGGTGGGAGAGGATCGCCGCCAGCTTCGCCTCGTTGATGAACATGCCGACGAATTCCTGATCCTGTGTCAACCCCGGCAGAATACGCTTGATGGCGACGACTTTTTCGAAGCCCTTGACCCCGGTCTGCTTGGCCAGGAACAGCTCGGCCATGCCGCCGGCCGCAATCTTGTCCATCAGCAGATATTTGCCGAAGCGCACGGGCGCCGCGATCTGTTGCGTGGTCATCCGTTCTGTCCTCGTCCCGCCGGAATGGAGGCGGGGATCTGATCTAAACTATAGCCGTGATTGGGAAAACCGTCAAAATGAGGGGACAATAAAGAGCCGCGGAGGGGTTTTATGCGCCTGCCGGGTCGGTCACGGATGAAAACCCGCACCGGGTCCCCGCACACACAGCTCTTAGCGGAGGGTGAGGCGGAACAGGCCGGCGGTATTTTGGCGGGTGGTCGAGCGCACCCTTTCCGCCGTCGTGGAGGGTTTCAGTTCGGCGAGTTGCTCGGCGACGCGGACGACCAGCGCCGGCTCGTTGCGCTTGCCCCGGTAGGGGGTCGGGGTCAGAAACGGACAGTCGGTTTCGATCATCAGCGATTCCAGCGGCAGCGCCCCGGCGACTTCCCGCAGCGGCCCGGCGGTTTTGAACGTCACGATGCCGGAAAATGAGATATAAAAACCCATTCCGATCGCGCGTTGGGCCATGTCCAGATCCCCGGTAAAGCAGTGAAGGACGCCCTTCCGCGCCGGGGCCGCCTCCGCCAGCAGACGGAGGGTCTCCTCCTTGGCGTCGCGGCTATGGACGACCACCGGGAGATTCAATGCTCCCGCCAGGCCGAGTTGCGCCCGGAACGCGGCCTGTTGGGCGTCGCGCGGCGAGTGCTGATAGTAATAATCCAGCCCCGTTTCCCCGATGGCGACCACTTTCGGATGGCGGGCCAGGTCGGCCAGCGCCTTTCCGACGTCGGGGGTGAACGTCGCAGCCTCATGCGGATGGAGGCCGACGGTGGCATAGAGCTGCGGGAACCGGTCGGCCAGGTCGATGGCGGCCCGGCTGGAGGCCAGGTCGGTGCCGACGTTGACGATCGCCTCCACGCCGGCTTCCTGCGCCCGTGTGAGCACGCCGTCCAGCTCCGCGGCGTACTCTTCAAATTGCAGATGCGCATGACTGTCGATCATCGGCGGCAGCGGCGGCATGGCGGACATCATAGCAGATGTCGAGCATTGAGTGACAAGTGACGAGTGACAAGTGAGGAGTAAACGGCCTTGAAGCTTGATTCGACATTCGTCATTCGAAATTGGGTGGTGGGTCGGTTTCGTGATTGCACGCGGGTAAAAATGGGGACACGTCCCATTTTCCCAGCTTGGCCGCGCTGGCCTGACCAAAACGGGACGTGTCCCTAATTTTTCGCTGACCAATGTGGGACTGACCCACTACCCGAAATTGCCGTCGCTTGAGAAGGCGGGCGCAAGTGCGCTATGGTGAAGGCAAGATGGGCCGGGCGTCATCGCGAAAGCATTCCCGCCACGAGGAGACCGCCGCAACGGCGGCTCCGGTCCGGGGCGGCCGTTCATGGTTCCGTCGCTTTGGACTGCAGTGGCTCGCCGCCGTTGTCGTGATCGGCTTGGCCGTCGGACTGGTGCTGTGGCTGCGGCCGTTGCCGCCGAAGGTGGTCATCCCATCCGCCAGGCCGTTTCGGGGGCCGGCCGCCGCGGCCGTCGTCATCACCGAGTTCAGCGATTTTCAATGCCCGTCGTGCCGCGCCGTGGAACCAACGATCAAGGAGGTGCTGGCCGCCTATCCAACCCAGGTCAAGCTGGTCTACGTCAATTATCCCCTGCCGATGCATCAGTTTGCTGAGAAGGCGGCCGTCGCCGCGCTCTGCGCCAACGAGCAGGGGAAGTTTTGGGACTATCACGACCGGTTGTTTGAGCACCAGACCGAGTGGGCGGCCGGCGGCGACGTCCGCCCGATTTTTGACGGCTATGCCGGCGAACTGGGCCTCGATCACGCACGATTTGACGCCTGCGTGGCCGACGGCCGGATGCTGCCGGAACTCCGCGCCGATATCGCCCGGGGGACGGCGCTGAAGATCGACGGGACGCCCACCCTGTATGTCAACGAGCGGCGTGTGGCCGTCGGCGCCGCAGCCGCCGACATCACAGCCATGATCGATGAGGCGCTGCGCGCCGCGTCGTGACTGCGATCGCGCGCCGCGCCCTGACCCTGCTCCTTCACCCGGCGGTCGCCGTGGCGGCCCGTGTCATTCTGGGCGGGGTGTTTGCCGTGTCCGGGACGGTCAAGCTGATCGAGCCGGTGGAAAATTTCATGGCGGCCATCCATGCCTATGATCTGCTCCCGGTCTGGATGGAGCGGCCGCTGGCCGTCACATTGCCCTGGGTGGAGATGGGAAGCGGTGTGCTCCTGGTGTTGGGATTGCTGACCCGCGCCAGTGTGATGATCGTGGCCCTGCAATTGGCGGTCTTTACCGTGGCATTGGGATCAACCCTGCTGCGGGGCATTTCCCTGGAGGACTGCGGTTGTTTCGGGGCACTGGGGTTCAAGGAATCCAACACCGTGGCGTTTGTTCGCAATCTCGTCTTGCTGGCGCTGGCCGCGCGGCTTGGGATGGAACGGGCGCCGAGCTGGGCGCTGGATCGGTGGCTGCAACGCCCCCCATTGTAGGGCTTGCGTCGCCGACCATTCTAATGTGGGGGCCCGTGCGGCAGGGTCCAATTCTCCCAAAAGCTTCGCTTTGGGGTCGGCGGTGCCCCTACTCCCAGAGCCTCCCCCCTCACGCTCGCCTTCTCGGGCAGCTCCCCCGACAAACTCGGGGCAGCTACAAGCAGGGGGTGCCGATTCTTCCGTGACCGAAGCCGAACTGGTGAAATTGTTTGGGTTTTTGACTTCACTCCTTGCCGGGTGGTAGATTGAGATTACGACAATCGGGGTCCGCCAAAGATGCGATGGGTCTATCGAGAATCAGGACAATCAGAGCGGCGACAGCCTGATCGAGAGGGAGAATCCAATCAGGCCGATCAGGCGGAGCCGGCGGTGGTGGAGGCGTTGCGTCAGGACGGCGCCTGCTCGCCGCTGCTGGCTCGGTTGCTGGCGGGCCGCGACATCCGCACACCTGACGAAGCCCGCCGCTATCTGAATCCGTCCCCCGACGATCTTCTCGATCCGTTGCTCTTGCCCGACGTGGGGCTTGCCGTCGACCGGCTCCGGGCGGCGATGACGCGCGGCGAACGGGTCATGCTGTTCGGCGATTACGACGTCGACGGCATCAGCGCCGTGTCTATTTATAAGGAACTCTGCGGCCGTTTAGGGCTGGACGCCGTCGTCAGAATTCCACGCCGGCTGTCGGAGGGGTACGGACTCAGCCGGACGGCGGTGCTCGAAGCGAAAGCGGCCGGCGTCTCGTTGCTCATCACGGCCGATTGCGGCACGACGGCGTTTGAGGAGATCGCGCTGGCCCGTCAGGAAGGCGTGGAGGTGATCGTGACCGATCATCACCAGGTCCCCCATGAACTGCCTGCCGCGGTGGCGACGATCAATCCCTGGCGCGCCGATTCGACCTATCCCTTTCGTGGATTGTGCTCCGCCGGTCTGGCCTGGAAAGTGGCGGCGGCGGTCGCGCTGCAGCCGTGGGGGCGCGAGGCGCAGGCGTCATTGGCCTCGTGGACCGACCTGGCCGCGCTGGGTACGATTGCCGACGTGATGCCGCTGCGCAGTGAGAACCGCTATCTGGCCGCGGCGGGGCTGCGCGTGCTGACGCAGGGGCAGCGGGTGGGGGTCCGGGCGCTGAAGAAAGTGGCCGGCATGGAGGGTAAGCCCGTCGGCGTGGGGACGGTGGGGTTTGTGTTGGGACCCCGGATCAACGCGGCCGGCAGGATGGGCGACGCGGCGATGGGGGTCGAACTGCTGACGACGACGGACGAAGCAAAGGCGGCCCGGCTGGCCCAGCACCATCAGCGGGACAATGAGGCGCGCCGGGCGATCGAGGAGGGGGTGTTGCGCGAGGCGCTGGCGCAGGCCGGGCGCCTGGATCTGCGGACGACGACTGCCATCGTGGTGGCCGAACGGGGCTGGCATCCCGGCGTGATCGGCATTGTCGCCGCCCGGCTGGTGGAGCGGTACTACCGGCCGGCGATCGTCGTGGCGATCGATCCGGCGACCGGCATCGGCAAGGGATCCGGCCGGACGATTCAGGGCATCGATCTCTATCAGGCGCTGACCGAATGCGCCGATCATCTGATTCAGTTCGGAGGGCACCGGATGGCGGCGGGGCTCACCGTGCAGGCCGAGCGGCTGGAGTCGTTCCAGTCGGCCTTCTCCGAGGCGGCGGCCCGGCAGGCCGGTCCAGACACCTTTGAGCCCGCCCTGTCGATCGACGCCGATGTCACGTTGGGCGACTGTTCATGGAACACGCTGGAGGAGATCAGCCGGATGGCGCCGTTCGGCCCCGGCAATCCCGAACCGGTGCTGGTTCTGCGGGGGGTGGCGCTGGCCGACGCGCGGCAGGTCGGCAACGGCCATCTGCGGTTGATCCTTCGCGCCCCGTCCATGCCCTCCCTGACCGGGGTGTCGGCCTCCGGATCGATGACGCTGCCGGCGATCGCGTTCGGGCAGGGCCATCGGCTGCGCGAAGCGCTGGATCTTTCCGCGGGCATGGACGTCGCGTTCACCCTCAGGGAAGACCGGTGGCAGGGGGAGCGAAGGCTGCAATTGCAGGTGAAGGATTTTCTTCCCGCCGCGTCATTGCAGCCACCTAGGCGCCGGCCCGCGGCGGGCGAGTCGAGGCCCGAGGTCTCCGCGGCCGGGGCGGCCCCGGTATGAGTCCCCTCGCGGCGTTTGAAGAGATTCTCCACCAGATCAACGCCTACAATGCCGGCGCCGATCTTGCCCTGCTGCGCAAAGCCTATGACGTGTCGTTTGAGGCGCACGCGGGCCAGGTCCGGGAATCGGGCGAACCCTACGTCAAGCACCCGCTTGAAGTGGCCCAGATTCTGACGAAGCTGAAGCTGGATGTGCCGTCGATCGCGGCCGGGCTGCTGCACGACACGGTGGAGGACACCACCTATACGCAGGCGCAGATCAAACAGCAGTTCACGGAGGAGATTGCGAAGCTGGTCGAGGGCGTGACGAAGATCAGCAAAATCCCCTTCCGCAGCCAGGAGGAAAAGCAGGCCGAAAATTTCAGGAAGATGATCGTCTTCATGGCCGACGATATCCGGGTCGTGCTGATCAAACTGGCCGACCGGCTGCACAACATGCGGACGCTGGAGCACCTGCCGGAGGCGCGGCGCGGGCGCATCGCCCAGGAGACGCAGGACATCTACGCCCCGCTGGCCAACCGTCTCGGCATCGGCTGGATGAAGGCGGAGCTGGAGGATCTGTGCCTGCGGTATCTGCATCCGGACGAATACGCCGACCTGTCGAAAAAAATCAGGTTGAAGAAGGACGAGCGCGACCGGATGATCGGCGAGCTGATCGAGGTCGTCAAGCGCAACCTCGTGCTCTACGGCTTTCCGGGCGAGGTGACCGGCCGCTCCAAACATTTGAACAGCATCTACCAGAAGATGAAGCGGCAGGGGATCACCTTCGAAGAGGTCTATGACCTGGCCGCAGTCCGGATCATCACCGACACCAAAATGAACTGTTACGGCATTCTGGGCATGATCCATTCGCTGTGGCGGCCGGTGCCCGGCCGGTTCAAGGACTACATCGGCGTGCCGAAGTCCAACCTCTACCAGTCGCTGCACACGACGGTGGTCGGGCTGAAGGGCCAGCACGTGGAATTCCAGATCCGGACGGAGGAGATGCACCGGGTGGCGGAGGAGGGCATCGCGGCCCATTGGAAATACAAGGAGCAGGGCCGGATCGACGACCGGGACGACCGTCTCTTTGCCTGGCTGCGGCAACTGGTGGAGTGGCAGCAGGATCTTTCGGACAGCCGGCAGTTTCTCGACTCGGTCAAGATGGACCTGTTCGGGGATGTCATTTACGTCTTCACCCCCAAAGGGGAGATCCGGGAATTGCCGTCGGCCAGCTCGCCCATCGATTTCGCCTACGCCATTCACACGGAGATCGGCCACCACTGCAGCGGGGCCAAGGTCAACGGCAAGCTCGTCCCGCTCCGCCATCCGCTGAAGAGCGGCGACACCGTCGAGATTCTCACGACCCAGACCCAGACGCCGACAAAAGACTGGCTCAAATATGTCCGCACACCGAGGGCCAAAACACGGATCAAGCACTGGATCAAGGTCGAGGAGCAGCGGCGGAGCCTGGAACTCGGCCGGCAGTTGCTGGAGCGGGAGTTGCGCCGGTTCCATTTGAGCCCGGGCGAGGTCTTCAAATCGGGCAAGCTGGAGGCGCAGGCGAAGGAGGCGGGCCTGGCCTCCACCGATGATCTGTTGATCGCCATCGGTTACGGGAAATTTTCCGCCCAGCAGGTGGCCAACCGGTTGCAGCCGGAACCCCAGTTGAAGGAGGGGCTGAAGGAAAAAATCATCGGCAAGATCGGTCTGGGCGACAAAGGGGTCAGCGTGCGCGGCGTCGGGGACGTGTTGATCCATTTTTCCAAATGCTGTAATCCGCTGCCCGGCGACCCGATCATCGGATTCGTGACCCGCGGGCGGGGATTGTCGATCCACGCGGTGCATTGTCCCAACATCGATCAGCTTGATTACGACAAGGACCGCCTCGTGGAGGTGCGGTGGGAGGCGGAGCAACTGGAGAGTCATCCGGTGCAGGTCACCGTCCTGGCGGTGGACCGGCCGGGGATGCTGGCCGCGGTGTCGGCGGCCATCAGCGCGGCCCAGACGAACATCCGGCACGCCGAGATCTCCACGTCCGAGGCCAGGAAGGCCGAGTTGAATTTCGTCATCGACGTGAAGAACACCGGCCATCTGGATCGTGTGTTGAAGAACATCCAGAAAGTCGACGGCGTGGTGCACGCCAAGCGCGTCCTCCGCGGCGGGTAAACGATGGCGCACGCGGAGCCAGAGCTCCCGTTGGGCCCGGGGCCGGAGGAGCCCCGCGCGGCGATTTCCGAGGGCGAGGCCCGCTTCGAGCGATCCCGCTCGACGATCGGCCTGGTGGCGGGTCCCGTCGGTTTTCTCGTGGTCTGGCTGGCGCCGCTGGGTCTGGCGCCTGGGGCCCACCGCCTGGCCGCCATCCTGACGTGGGTCGTGATCTATTGGATCGCCGAGGCGATTCCGCTGCCGGCGACCGCCTTGTTGGGCCCGCTCCTCTGTGTGGTGCTGGGTGTGACCGATGTCAAAACGGCCTTTGCCCCCTTTGCGAATCCCATCATTTTTCTGTTCATCGGCAGTTTCATGCTGGCACGGGCCTTGACGGTGCATGGGTTGGACCGCCGGATCGCCGTGGCGATTCTGTCGACGCCCTGGGTCGGCCGCACGCCGTTTCGGTTGCTGGCGGTCACGGGCGGGTTTACCGCGGCCCTGTCGATGTGGATCAGCAACACGGCGGCGACGGCGATGGTCTTTCCCATTGCGGTCGGCCTGCTTCACAGTCATCCCGCCCTCCGGGCCGGCGGCTATGCGACGGGGGTGATGCTCGTCGTGGCCTATGGCGCGTCGGTCGGCGGGATCGGCACGCTGATCGGGACGCCGCCGAATTTGATCGGCGTCGGGTTGATCAAACAGCAGATCGGCGTGACGATCTCATTCGCCCGCTGGATGGCGCTGGGTGTGCCGTTGATGCTGGTTATGCTGGCCGTGCTCTTTGCCCTGCTCTATGGACTGCACCGGCCCTCCGAGTGGCCGGCGGAGGGGCTGCGCGGTGCGCCGGCGGCAGATGAGCTGCGACGCGGCCCCCCTCACGACAGATGGAGCGCGGGGGAGCGGAACACCGCCGCGGCGTTCGGCCTGGCTGTGACACTCTGGCTGCTGCCGGGATTTCTGGCCGTGATTGACGGTTCCGACGGGCCCTTGGCCCAATGGTACGACCGCCACGTGCCGGAAGCGGGTGTGGCCGTGCTGGCGGCGCTGCTGTTGTTTGTGCTCCCGGTCCGGTGGGCGGACCGCGCGTTCACGCTGACGTGGCGGGATGCCGAGACCATCGACTGGGGCACGATCCTGCTCTTCGGCGGCGGCCTGTCGCTGGGCGATCTGATGTTTAAAACGCAGTTGTCGAACGTGATCGGCTCGGGACTGGCCGAGGCGCTGAACGTGTCGTCGCTGTGGGCGATCACGGCGTGTGCGATCTTCCTCGGGATTGTAATGAGCGAATTGACGTCCAATACCGCGTCCGCCACCATGATCATTCCCGTGGTCATTGCCATCGCCAATGCCGCCGGCGTGAGCGCGCTGCCGCCGGCGCTGGGGGCCTGTCTGGGCGCCAGTTACGGCTTCATGCTCCCGATCTCCACGCCGCCGAATGCGATCGTCTACGGATCGGGATTGGTGCCGATGCGCCGGATGATTCGCGCGGGAGCGCTGTTTGATGTGATCGGATTTTTCATCATCTGGGGTGGGCTGTGGCTGCTGTGTCCGTTGTTGGGATTGGAGTGACGAGTGTTGAGTGACGAGTGATCAGTGATGAATCACTGCAAGGCATTTCGCTTCGAGATGTTCTCCATGCATCATCGTTCTTTGTCGCTCGTCACTTGTCACTCATCACTCGGTGTACGGCATTTACTCGGCGGTGGCGCCGGCCGTGAACGAGAGCACGGTGCCGGGACGCAGGTCGGCGCGCAACGCGGCGCCGGCCGCCAGTTCGATCACGTAGAACGCGGGTGTCGGAGGTTGGTAGACGAGGCAGGGTTCGATCCGGCAGGGCGGGACGTTGGTTTCGACATGAATGATTTGTTTATGATCGTCGAGCCAGAGGATGTCGATGGGAATGAGCATGTTCTTCATCCAGATGCCGTGCCGGTCCGGCCGGGGAAAGAGAAAGAGCATGCCGTGATTCTCGGCCAGAGAGGGACGCAACATCAGCCCGATGTTTCGCTGCTGGGGGGTGGCGGCCAACTCCAGCGTGAGCGACCGGCCGGTGGGCAGACGCAGCGTCGTCGGCTCCGCCGCGGCGGCAGGAGAAACGGCGCCGGCCAGCAGCCAGACGGCGATGAACCACATCAGCGCACGGTGCGATCGCATCGGCGCATTATGGCATCTTTGACACGCCTCGTCCACCGGGCATGATCGTGGACGGATGGGAAAGGGGGACGTGATGAGCGAACGATCCGACGCCACGCGTCAGATGATCGAGCGGCGGCTGAAAGAGGAGCTCGGTGCGGAACGGGTGGAGATCCTCGATGAAAGTTGGAAGCATGCCGGCCATGCCGCGGCGGGTGGTGGGGGGCATTTTATCGTTCGGGTCGTCTCCGCGAAGTTTGAGGGGGTGCCGCTCCTGGATCGAAACCGGATGGTCTTCCGGCTGTTTGAGGCCGAGATGGGGCGGGACATCCATGCGCTTGCGATTAAGGCGCTGACGCCGGCGGAATGGGCCCTGCCATAATGGGCCATGCCAGAAGGGGATCAGCGGTGTGCGGGCCCGCGGTGGGAAGAAAAGCGCGGTTTACGGAGCGATCGTAATGTTCACCTGCGTGGAACCGGTGGAGGGGATGGAGACCTGCTGGGTGGTCGGCTTTCCGTTGGCGCTCCACGTTCTCACAATGTACGTGCCCGCCGGAACGTCGGCGATGACGTACTCGCCGCGCTGGTCGGTCACGGTAAAGAATGGATTGTCCAGGACCAGGACGGTCGCCTTCATAAAGGGGTGGATGTGGCAGGAAATTTCAACCACGCCGGCATTGTTGAATTGCATGAATTTTTCCCGCCCCTGTCCGTAGATCCCCAGTTCAAACGGATTGCTCGGCGAGGCGGAAAAGGCGCTGTGAAACACCGCGTCCGCGTTGGGAAAATCCACCACGCTGCCCTTGAGCACCGGCAGCACCCGGGGGAAGAAGGCCAGGTTGCGGTGCATCAGCTCCGGGCGCTTGGCGGTGGGAGCATAGGAGCCCGGCACGTTTTCGATGTAGACCGCGATGTGCTCCGACGACTCGCCGCCCTTGAGGGAGACTTGCCCCTTGAGCGTGCCGGCCTCGCCCGTCCCGGGCGCCGCCAGCAGGGCGACTGTGAAGAATCCCGCGCCAATGGCACGAATCAGATGGTCTGTCTTCATCATGTGAGAGGCTCCCGTCAGTTGGCGTTGCCTGTGGCGATGGCTTCCAGTTCCGGCGTCCATCCGTTCAGCGCCTTCAGGAACGCAATCAGATCCTGCTGTTCCTCCGCCGTCAGATGCAATTCGAAGATCTCGGGGTCCTTGTTCGGATCATTGCCGCCGCCCTTGTTGTAGAAGTCCACGACCTCTTCAAGGGTTTTGAACGCCCCGTTGTGCATGTACGGGGCGGTGAGCGCCACGTTTCTCAGGGTGACCGTTCGAAACGCCCGGCGATCCTTTTCGTCATGCGTGACGCCGTATCGGCCAAGATCATCCTTCAATGGACCGGCCGGAGGCACGGCGAGATTATGAAATTTGTCATCGGACAAATTGGGGCCGTTGTGGCAGCGGCTGCACGCGGCGCGGCTGATGAACAGCACGAGCCCCCGTTTTTGCTGCTCAGTCAAGGCTTTTTTGTCGCCCTTCATGTACCGGTCGTACGGAGTGTCGGGCGTGACCAGCGTGCGCTCATACGCGGCGATCGCCATGGCGACCGTGTCGAGCGAGGGGGCGGCGCCGAACACGGTGTTGAATTGCTTTTGATAGGTGGGGATCGCACTGAGTTTTTTGACGAGATTCTCCGGGTTGATATTCATCTCATCCTGGTTGGTAATCGGTCCCTTGGCCTGGTCTTCCAGCGTGTCCGCACGGCCGTCCCAGAATTGTTTGGCCGAGTAGGCGGCGTTCAGCACGGTCGGGGAATGGCGGTTCAACTCCTTGTTGCCGAAGCCGCTTGCGCGGGGGAGCCCGTCGCCGAAGGCCAATGATGGATTGTGGCACCAGGCGCAGCTGAAGCGATTGTCCCCGGAGAGGCGCGTGTCGAAAAACAGTTGACGGCCCAGCGCCACCTTGGCCGGAGTCGTGGGATTGTTTTTGGGTGCGGTGACGGCAGGCAACGGGCCTATGTTGCCCGGCAGCGAATCCATCTTGTCCAAGACCTCCACCGTGAAGAACTGGTTGAGAGATCCCGATGAGGAGTCCTTCGGCGGTTCGGCCGAGATGGCCACATGCACGGGAACGCGGCCGGCGAAGAACAGGACAACAAGCCCCGCAAAGATGATCGCCGAGTGCCACGGGCGTCGATAACGGTTCATGGGCATTCTCCTTCTTGGCTTCATGCCGGTTGCCGGGAACGGTCCCACTCAGTGCGAGTCCGCCTGCGCGTCATGGCAAAAAGTAAAGCACAGGCTCGCACAATTGTCAAAATAAGGTCTGCAATGGTAGTGGGTCAGTTGAATGGATTCACCCGTGGCAAAAATGGGGACGTGTGTGGATTCAAGGTTCTAACGCAACACGTTCCAAGACCGTTGTGAAGGCCTTCGCCGGACTGTGCCAGTGGAGCACCTTCCGGGGGCGGTCGTTGACGCGCGCTTGGACGCGCTTGATCTGCCGGCGGCTCACCGTCGTAAAGCGCGTCCCCTTGGGGAAGCACTGCCGGAGCAGGCCGTTGGTGTTTTCATTGGTGCCCCGCTCCCACGGGCACCGCGGATGCGCGAAGTAGACCTGGATCTGGGTCTGGGCGGTAAAAAGCCGATGCTCAGCCATCTCCTGGCCCTGGTCGTAGGTCAGCGACTGGCGCAGCTGACGTGGGAGGGTCCGCAACTCCCGGGCGAAGGCCTGCCGGACGCTCGCCGCATCCTTGGCCCGCAAGGGCACGAGCAGGGTGAACCGCGTCGTGCGCTCCACGAGCGTGCCGAGGGCCGAGGCGTTCCCGTGCCCCATGAGCAGGTCGCCCTCCCAGTGGCCGGGCACGGTCCGGTCCGCGACCGCTGCCGGGCGCTCCTCGATGCTGAGGAAGTCCTGGATCGGCCGAGGCTTCTGGCGGACCTTGTGGCGCGGGCGGCGCACGTGATGCCGGTGGCGGAGGGCGCGCACGAGCGCCTTCTTCAGGGCACCCCGGGGCAAGACATACAGGTACGTGTAGATCGCTTCGTGGGAGAGGCGCATCGTGGGATCGTTAGGATACCGCTGCGGCAGGCCCCGCGCAATCTGTTCCGGAGACCAGTGGTCGGCGAGCCAGGCGAAGACGGCGGCCCGCAAGCGGGGCTCCACCGCGAGCTTCCGGGGTTTCCGGGGCTGGGTCGCCCAGCGCTGGGCGCGGTGCTGCGCGGCCACCGCCCGATAGGTCCACCGCGAGGCGCGGTGCCGGGAGAGTTCCCGCGTCAGGCTGCTGGGCGCGCGCCCCAGGCGACGGGCCACGGCCCGGACGCTCTGGCCCGCCGCTAACAGGCGACTGAACTCCTCGCGCTCCATGACGCTCAACCGTCGGTACCTCGGCATGGGCAACTCCTTTCTCCTGGGTGGACCAGGATAGCAGGTGTTGCACTAGGACCTTGAGCTCGCAGTGTCCCTATTTTTGACAGGTCACGGTGAAACTGACCCACTACCTCTGCAATCGCCGGCTTGACCCGACCGTGACCGGACGAGTAGACTCCGTTCCCGATGGCGCTCTACCGGACTCAGGCGGCCTATTTCGAGCGCGCGTACCGTTCCGGCGAGCATGGC
>JACQCE010000063.1 GCA_016201765.1 Nitrospirota bacterium | reverse complement strand
TGGTCAGCTTCATCTCAAAGATCATGACGCTGCTGCCCGGCGACGTCATCACCACCGGCACGCCCTCCGGCGTCGGCCCGATGCAGCGCGGCGACACGATCGAGGTGGTGATTGAGGGAATTGGCCGGCTGACCAATACCGTTCGCTGACACGCTTCGCCCGTCGTGCGTACGGCGATGGGGGTTGTGGGGGGGGGAGCTGAGCATTTTCCCCTCACTTGAGCGAGCGCGTAGCGCGAGCGGAACAACGGCATCGGGCGCCTGACGAACACCGTTCGTTAACCAGCGTTCGCCCCTCACCCTTCGAAATCGTTTCCCCGCTTTATTCGACAGGTCGCTCAAGGACGTACGATGGCGATGCCGGTGGGATTCTTCCAGGCCCCCTGCAGGGTCGCCGTGACGCGGTGGGTTGCGGCATCGATCACCGAGATCGTATCGGATCCCATGTTGGTGACATAGACCTTCCGGCCGTCCGGCGTCACGGCCACGCCCCAGGGAAATTCGCCCACCGGAATGGACGCGATGACGCGGTCGGTGTTCAACGCGATCACCGAGAGCGTGCCGGAGCCGGCGTTGGCGACGTAGGCTCTCCCGCCGTCCGGACTGACGGCGATGCCGGTCGGATTGCCCTCCACGTCGATGGTGGTGACGACCCGATCGGTGCGCGTGTCGATGACCGACACGGACCGGAAGTGCTGGTTGGTGACGTAGGCATACAATCCGTTCGGGCTGACCGCCATGCCGATGGGAAACTCGCCCACCGGAATCGAATCAAGCACCCGGTTTTGAAAGATGGAGACGACCTTGACCGTCCCCGAGTAGTAACTGGCGACGTAAAACTTCGGGAAGGGGGTCGGAACGATGGCCATGGGCATGGGGATGGCGGCGACCCGCGCCAGGAGCTGGTTGGTCGCGGTCGCGATGACCGACACGGTGCCGGTCTTGACGTCCGACACGTACAGGGCGCGGCCGTCGGAGGAGAGCGCGAGCGAGGTGGTTGCCTGCCCCACGTCCAATCGCTGCGTGACGGTCTGGCTCTTCGGATCGATGATGACGACGGTCCGCCCCTCCCCGCCGACGTAGACCTTGTTCCCGTCCAGGGCGCCGTGAACGTCCAGGGGCCGTTTGATCTCTTCAATGACGGTCACGACCTTGTCGGTTTCCGTGTCGAGCACGGTGACGCTGTCGGATTCAGTGTTGGTGATATAGGCGAGCGGCGCGCGGGGAGCGAGCGAGAACGGCGCCAGGCTGCAGGCCGTCAGCCAGCCGCAGAGGACGAGCAACACCCCCGTCTGCGCCGGTCCTGTGATCCTGCCGTGCGTCATGATGCCTCCCGTCGACCGACGAATTTCTTCCGGGCCATTCCACACTGACAATACGCCGGCGGTCGGTTCAAATCAAGGTGTTTTCGTCCGCGCACCCGGCGGGCTCTCGCAATTTGAAACGTAATTGGCTTACAATGACGCCCTGATGGCGTCGAAAATTTCCGCGGCGGTTCTGGCGTGGTGTGCCGTCACTCTCGGGGTGATGGCCGGCCGCGCGGCCATGGCGGCCGAGGGGAATCTGTTCGTAACCCAGGTAACGGTCGATCCCAACCATTCCAGCACCCTCTATGTGACGACCAACTTCGGCGTCGGCCTGATGAAAAGCGTCGACGGGGGAACGAGCTGGACGCAGATCACCAAGGGTCTTCATAGTTTCTCATTGACACAGATTGCGGTCGATCCGGCCGATTCGAACCATCTCTATCTGGCCGACGGCTGTGCGGGGCTGTATGTGAGTCGGGATGGCGGGACGACCTGGAAGGAGATGAACGACGGTTTGCAGGACACGGAGATCGGCGGGTTGCAACTCCATCCGGCCCAACCGGGCAGCGCCTATGCCGTCACCACGCAGGGCATGCATAAGGCGGAGAAGGATGGCGCGCGCTGGCTTCCCCTGACGCAGGGCGACACCTTTACGCACAGTCTCGATTTCATCAGTTTTCTGGTCTTGCCCACCAAGCCGGTGACGCTCTACCTCGCCTCCAAGGAGGGGCTCTACACCAGGAAAGAAGGGGACGCCGGCTGGGTGACGGCGGGCAAATTTTTTGCCGGCAGGCAGATTTCGGCGCTGGCCCACGATCCCCGCACAGGGCGACTCTATGTCGCCGTCTATCGTCGGGGCGCGACCGTTGACACATTGCGCGAGGGCGGACTGTTCATCAGCGATGATCAGGGAACGAGCTGGTCGAAGCTGGGCGACGGGTTGGAGCAGACCTGGATTCGGGTGATTCTTCTCGATCCGGCCGATGCCGACACGCTGTATCTGGCGACGGGCGGCCGGGGGGTGATCAAAAGCGTCGACGGCGGCAAGACGTGGGCGGAGACGAACAGCGGCCTGTCCGATCCGGACCGGGAGATCCACAGCCTGGCGCTCGATCCACATGACCGCAAGACGCTCTACGCCGGTTCCTACGGCTACGGCGTCTTTGGATCGCATGACGCCGGCGCGACCTGGCGCGCGCTCCCCTTCGGCCCGCATCAGACGGGCGAGCAACTGATCGCCGCGCTCGTCCGTGAAGCGGATCAGGTGAAGAAGAGCTCGACCGTTGCGGTCCCCCCTGTCTTTCAGAAGTGCAATACCTGTCACGGCTGGACTGATTTCAGGATCAATCTGGCCAAGCCGGGTCTTTGGATGGTCCCTGCCAACCGGCGCGACTGGAGCCTCACGGTCAAGCGGATGAGCCTGGATGCCGGACTGACGCCTGATGAAGAAAAAACAATAGCCAAATTTCTTCAAACCTACAGCGGGACAACTGCCCGGCGGTAAGCCGGGCGTCGGAATAATTTTGTTCGCACCTCAATGGAGGTGGTGAGGGCGAGCGGTGCCGTTCCCTCTCACTGTAATGCCCGGCTGTAGGCATTCAAAAATCGGATGATCTCCTCCTGTTCGGCCGGTGTGACGTTGTTGCCCACGCTCATCCGGGCGACGGTTGATTGCCACTCCCTGGCGTTCGGCGGCACGCGCCAGAACGTGCGCTTCCTGGTCAGATAGGGATCGGTCCAGCCGTGGCATTTCGTGCATTTCTCAAACGACGCCGGCACGGGCGGCAGCGGTGCGGACGATTGCCGGCGGGGTGGGGGCGCGGCCATCAAGTCATCGAGAATGACCGTCAGCGGCTCTTGCGCGATCGCCGCCGCACGCCAGCCGGCCCCTCCATCGGAGGAAAGAAAAATACCTTGTCCCCGTGTGCCCGCGTAGAGCCTCGTGGGATCATGCGGGTCGATCGCCAGGCCGAGCACATCCTCTTGGGGGGGCAGCCCCTTGGACAGCGGCTGCCACGTGGCGCCCCGATCCCCGCTTTTGAACAATCCCGATGCGATCACGCTGACATAGAGGTTCGGCGCTTGGGCGTGATCGAACAGGACGGCGTGGATCCACTGCTTGTGAAACGACTCGGCGACGGGCGTCCAGTGGGCGCCCCGGTCGGTTGAGGCAAAGAGGCCGTCGTGCCTCGTTCCCGCGTAGAGGGAGCGACCGGCCGGATCAAACGCGAGCGCGGTGATGACCGCCGCCGTGAGTCCCGTTCCCCCCGTTCCTATCGACCGCCAGCCGCCCGACGTCTGCCACTCATAGAGGCCCTCCAGACCGAGATAGAGACGGGGAGGGCGCGCATGGTCAAACCGGAACGCGGCGGAAATATCCCCCTGAACGGCCGGCAACCCCTGGCTGGCGGCGCTCCAGTGACGTCCGCCGTCCACGCTGCGAAAGAGCTCGCCGGTCGATGCGGCGACGATGATCCGGTCGGCGTCGGTCGGATCGACCGCCAGGGCATGAATGTTGGTGTTGCCCAGATTGCCGTTGGCCTCCACCCACGATTCGGCGCCGTCCGTGCTGCGGTAAATGCCTCCGCCGAACGTCGCCAGATAGAGCACCTCCGGGTTGCTTTCGGCGATGGCGAGGTGAAACGCGCTGGTATTCTTCAATCCCGTCCGGGCCGGCCGCCAACTCTGTCCCCCATCGGTGCTCTTGAGCGCGCCCTGCGGCCGTCCGGCGGCAAAGAGGAGGCCGGGCTTGGTCGGATGCGCGACCACCTGATTGATCATCAATGGTTCTATTGTAGGGGCTTGTGTCGAAGGAAGGGGGACAGAATTCAATTCTGTCCCCACCGGAACAGATTTCAAATCTGCCCCCGCCTTGGGAGCCTTCCCCTCACGTTCTCCGCCTTCGGCGGATTGCGAGCTGGGTAGCCGCCCCCCCGCAGCGATCAACTGGTTATTGGATGCAGTTGGGGCTGCAGTTGGGGCTGTGACTGGGGCTACGGCCGGGGCCGCGGCCGGAGCGGCCGTGAAGATGAGGGCGGCGGCCCAGGGCAGGAAACGGAACGCTCGCGGGAAGAAGCTCATGGCAGATCGATGAACCGGCCGAAGCCGGAGGCCGGACCGGCGCGATAGTCCTTCCAGACGACCAGATAGCGCCGGCCGTTGGTGGAAACTTTGGAAAAATGATTGCCCAGCGCCCGGGGCGCGATCAGGGTCGGTTCGGAGACGATCAGTGGACGGTGTTCCCCCGCCGATGTGACCACCGCACCGGCAACGTCCCGGATAATATCCTGCACGCTCATCCGCGGTTTCTCCACCGGCCACTCCTCCTCCCACACGACAACACAATCGGCCGGCCGGCAGGCGACGTCCGGAAACATGTGCAAACGCGGCGTGGTGGAAATCGGGATGCCACCCGGATCGAGCACCGTGCCCGCGCCGTCGACACGGGCGCCGTAGAGGAGGTAGTGTGCGCCGTCCCGTCGATCGACCCAGACCACAAACGCGATGCGGCCGGTTGATCCAACCGGGCCAACCGGGGCGACCGCCGGGTGCGCTTGTTCGCCCGCGGCGGCGGCAATGGGAAGACCGGCCGGATCCAGCACCTTCCCGTCGGCATCGACCCTGGCCGCATAGACATCCGATTCGTCCCGCCGGCTGTCCATCCAGACGACCAGGTAATGCGTGCCGGCCCATGTCACCACAGGGCGGCTTTGATCCTTGTCGGCCTCGCTGATGAGGATGCCAGTGGGATCGAGGACGGCGCCGTCGGGCGTGACGCGCGCGCCCATGATATCCCACCCGGAGCCGGATCGCTCCTGCATCCAGACGACCAGAAACGTGCGACCGTTCCAGGCCACCGCCGGATATTTCCGGCTGCCGGAGCCGATGCTCACAGGAAGATTGCCGGCATCGGGAGCGCGACCGGCGGCGTCAACCAGCGCCCCGTAAATCTCCCACTGCTGCCGGCTTCGCAGATCCTGCCAGACGACCAGAAACCGTTCACCGCCCCGGGCCACCGTGGGAAACAGCTGATCGGCCGGCGAGGTGGAGAGCGGCGCGCCGTTTGGCCGGTCAACCGTGCCGTCGCCGGTCACGACGGCGGCGTGGATGCGGCTTGGACCGTCGCGGGTCGATTGCCAGACGACCAGCGACCGGCCGTCGCCCCAGGCCGCGACGGGATCCTCCTCTTCATCAGGCGGCCGGCTGGCGATTGAAATTTCGGGGCCAGGTTTCGATCCGATCGAGGCACTCGTCGCCGGCGTGCGGTCGGTTGCGGGTGCGGCGCACCCCGCCGCCATGGCGGCGGCCGCACACAGTGCACACAGGAGCGATCGCGGCATGGAACTGGGTCAGAGCGGATGGGGCCTGCCGAGGATCTCGAATGTCAACGCGAAGATGACGCCGCGCCGCTGGACCACCACTTGGAGGAGGGAGGCGTGCCTGAGCATGCTGAGCGCGGTGGCCAATTGCTCCATCGCCCCCAGATCGACCCCGTTGATGCCCAGGATGAGATCGCCCTCCTCAAGGCCCAGCGTCAGAAGAATGGGATCGGTGATCGTCTCAAGCCGGTAGGCCGTGCGCCACCCCGGCACCTGATACGGAACCAGCCGGTTGGCGTCGAGAAAACGGATTGGATCGGCCACCGCAGCATCCAACAGCCGCCCATCGACCGGTCTCTTGGCGACGCCGGCTTCATACGGCGGCGGAAATCTCGAGAGAATGGGATCGATCCGGTCAGAATCGTCCTGTGCTCCCCCGAAGGCGGGGGAAACCAACCACAGACACATCAGCGCAATGAGCACGGCCGTGCCGCGGAAAAGTGAGTTATTGGCCATCTCCGCCTCCTTGTGGTGGCGCCGTCTCCGACATCCTGTAAATCCTGGCATTGGGAGGCAATGCCGTCCCGGCGTAGAGCCGGTCGCCGAACGGCGCCATGGCTTCAATGGTATACGGGCCCAAATGGCCGACCTCCTCCCATTGAAGACCGTCACGCGTCCGATACACCCGTCCGCTCACCCCAGCATACAGGAAATCGCCCAGCACCGCCAGCGAGGCGACATAGCCTGATGGGTGATCCCCCTGCGCTGAAAAGACGCGCGCCCATCGCGCGTTCGCGCCGGCGCGCCGTTGCCAGATTTCCCCGCCGGCCGTGGCGCCGACATAGAGCGCCCCGCGAAACAGCGCGGCGCCCCGCGCGCCCGGCTGCGCGTCAGCCGGCCAGTCGGGCCGCCAGGTGGCGCCGTCATCCGAGCGATAGAGCCCCCCGTGCTCGATCCCGGCGTAAAGTGCGCCGGCGAAGGGAACGAGAAACCGGACCCAGTTGGGATACGCCGGTCCGGCGTCGGGGAGCAGCCGGCCGGCCGGCGACCAGTTGATCCCATCTGTTGATTGATAAATCGCCGCCCTCGCCGTGCCGGCATAGAGCCGGTTCTTGAACACGCCGAGGCTGATGATCCCTTTTTCCCCGGCCAGGCGGCCCTTGAGCCGCCAGTGTTCTCCGTCGGAGCTGCTCCAGATTTCCGCCGCGGGATCATTCGTGGCCGCGTAGAGTTGATCACGAAACGGGACCAGTCCATAGACGGTGTAATTGGGAGTGGTGAGCACCGGGGTCCAGCCGGGACCGTCAGCCAATCGGACAACACTGCCGTTCCCTTCAATCCCGGCAAAAAGACGGCCCCGGAACGGCGCCAGCGCCACGACATTCCATCCGCCGGCCACGCTGCCCGCCGCTTCCCAGCGGACCGGGTAGTGTGCGGCGTAGTGTGTCATCAGATAGCCGGTGATGGAAGCCTGTTCCGCATCCGTCATCGTGCAGCCCAGCGCCCGCATCCAGGGAACCACCAGATCCCATGGCCGCGGGGTGACGGCATGGACGCGGCCGGTCGCGCAGTCGCCGGTGAGACACCGATCCTTGAGTGTCAGGCCGTGGCAGGCGCCGCATCGGTCGATGACAAGCTGCAACCCCGCGTCATTGGTCAGAGGGGTGGGTTGGGCTCGAAGCGTACCAACGGAGATAAACAGAACGGCCGCCATCATCAGCCATCCGGCCGTGTTGAAGCGCAGCCGCGTCATGGCCCGCTGCCGGCATCGTGTTGACTGTACGCGGTGAGAAATTCCGTGATCGCCGATTGTTCCGCGGGTGTCAGTCCCGCGCGCTGGGCCATCCGGTCGACGGTCGGCTTCCAGTCCCTCCGGTTGGGCGGCATCCGCCAGTAGGTATGCTTCTGGTTCAGCGCCGGGTCCGTCCAGCCGTGGCAGCGGTTGCATTTGGCGAAGGCGGGGGGAACCGCCGGGGCGTTCTTCGCGGCCGCGCCCGTCGGCCCGGTCGAATCGATTCCCAGCATGGCGATGATTTGATCCATGCTTAAAGCGGGCAGGAGGGGAACCTGCGTCCATTCGTCGCCGCCGTTGGTCGACCGGAAGAAGCCTTGGCTGGTGGTGCCGGCCAGCAGCAGGGCGGGGTTGCTTGAATCGAGGGCGAGGCTGCGGATATCCATCTCCTCCAATCCATGATTGGCCGGCGCCCATGCTGTTCCGCCATCTGTCGATTTATAGATTCCCTGGCCCCGTGTCCCCAGGTAAACGGTGGCAGGATGGCTCGGATCGATCACAATGGCGTTGATCCAGAGTCCTGTCGGGCCGGCAAGCGGACGCCAGGCGGGGTTCTGGTCGTCCCGGACAAACAGCCCTTTTCCAAGCGTGCCCACCCACAACCGGCGATTCTTCGCATCATACGCCAATGCGCTGACACGAACCTCATGAAAACGCGGCTCCTCGCTCCAGCGGGCTCCGTCGACCGGGCGGGAAAACAACCCTTGTGAATTGCCGTACCAGACTGTTTTGGGCGGCCCCGGGAGCAGGAGCAAACTTTTGAATTTAATGTCTTCGGGAAAGGGGGGCAAGCCATCCTCATATAATGTCCACCGGCCGTCCGGCGCAGTGCGATAAAAGTGTGTGGATGCCGCGAGATACAGGGTATCGGTGGCGCCGGGATCCCGGGGATCGATGACCAACGCGTCCACCGCCGTATTGCCCAGCCCCTCATTCATCTCCGTCCAGTGACCGCCCCGATCGAGACTGCGGTAGATTCCTCCGCCCCAGGCGCCGAGGTAGAGGCGGGGCGGCTCGGTGGAGGTGATGGCGAGGGCATGGTGAGTAAAGCTCCGGAGTCCCCGGCTGGCCGTCTGCCAGCTCCGGCCGCCGTCTGAGCTGGTCAGCGCGCCGTAATTGCTGGTAATCGCGTAGAATTTGTGATTGGTTGGATCGCCGACAATCTGGTGGATCGTCAGTGTCCGTTCCGGCGGGAGCGCGGGCTGATCCGCGCCGAACGCCGGCCTCAAGGAAAAAAACAACAGGAAAAACAAGAGCAATCTCATCCGACGGCTCGAGCCTTCGCCCCTTCGCATAGTGAAGACTGGTTGATTCGTCGGGAACATTACCTGAGATGGCCCATCGAATCAAGACCGAATCAAGACTATCTTGATGACGCGGCATGCCGAAGGTGTGACACATTTCAAAAGGTGTGACACATTTCAATATGAACCGTTTTTTATGTGGTTGTTGTACTTTTTTTCTTGACATCATCATGCAAACTGTCTACGATGCCCCAGTTTATATGTTTTTCGCTGGTGCCGATTCTCTGTTTTATCGGTGATCGACGGCCTCATTATTGTACGGTGATGTTCCTTCCTTCTCTGAGGGGAGAGGAAATGTGAGCAAGCCCATGCGGCATCCGGAGGGTCGTTCATGCACCGATCTTTCTCTTCTTCTATCCTGAAACACGCCTTCTTTTTTCTGATTTTGTTTGCCGGGTTGTCCCTGGCGGACGCCTACTTCTCCTCTCCGGCCCTGGCCTTGACCGATTGCTCAACGGCCTCCGCTCCCTGCGCGGAAGATCCGGTCATCGGCGACAATAACACGTGTAACGCCTGCCACAGCATCACGATCGTGGGGGGCAACCGCAACGGCACTGACCGTCCGATCACGAAGAGCGTCGCCTCCAACCGTCATGTGCTCGATGCGCGACAGGTCAATTGGACGTCAACCGTCACCAGCATGGTGGGCAAGGGCGCCGGCGGGGGGTCCTGTGATGCGGTTTGTATAGAAAAAATCGCGGCGTTTATGAATACGAATTATTGCCCATCCTGCGCCGGCCCCATCATGGGCAGTGTGACCGTCTCCGGTGTGGCGACCAGCGGGGCCACGATCGGCTGGGCCACCGATGCGCCGGCCACCTCCTGTGTGATCTATGGCACGACCAATCCGCCGTCCGGAGGCAACACCTGCAATCCGGCCGATCCGAGCTATGATCCCAATAATGCCACCATGACGCAGGGCCATTCCGTGCCGTTAACTAATTTAACACCCAATACGCCCTATTACGTCGTGCATCAATCCACCTCCGCCACCGGCACGGCCACCTATACATTGGCCAGGAAGTTCACCACGCTCGATAGCACTCCGCCGCCCACCAACGGCGGGCCGGGGACGATCATCTCGCTGGCGGTCGGCGATTACAATGGTGATGCCAATCCCGATCTCGCCATCGGTGTGAGCATTTTCAATTATGTGATTTCCTATCTGGGCAACGGTCTGGGCGGCTTCACCGAAGGGCAGACGCTGACCAATGTCGGAGTGAAACCCCTGGGGATCACCACCGGCGGCGTGAAGGCCGATTTCGACGGCGACAATGTGGCCGATCTCGCCGTGGCGAACTTCGGTGAGGTGGCCAATGACGTGTTGTCCAGCGCCAATGTGGCCATCTTCCTGGGCACGGGTGCGGCCACGCCGAAGCCCAATCCCAATAACGCCTTTGCCACCACGCCGGTGTCGACCATTTCGCTCGACGCGAGCGCGACCGCGGTCGCGGCGGGCGACTTCAACCGCGATGGGCATATGGATCTGGCGGTCGCATCCATCAGTGTCGATGGCAGCACGGGGAGCGTCCGAGTCTTCCTCGGTGACGGGACGGGCCACTTTGCCGCCACGCCGGTCGCCACCATTCCCGTGAAGGTGAGGCCGCCGACGATCACCATTGAGGCCATAACACCCAACCCGGATTGTCTGGGATTGCCGGCCAATGTCACGGCGACGGGAACGAAGCTGACCGACTCCGGCGAGTATTTCCTCGATGACGTCACGCCGCTCTCGATCATTTCGTTTGCGGAGGACGGCACGTCGATCGTCCTGCGGATTCCCGCGGGCACCACGGCGGGCTCGCATGACATCGTCGGCCACCTGGGCGCCGACAGCGCCACCGGCGCCTTTACAGTCAATCCCAGAACGGTGACGTTCAGCGGGATTTTCCAGCCGTCTCTGACCTACGGCGTTTCATCGAGCACACAGCTCACCATTCAAGGGTCCGGTTTTGTCTTGGGATCGACGATCACGCTGGGCTCGCTGACGGGCACGACCGTGTTGGGCACCTCGGCCTCGGCGTTGAATCCCTTTGTCTATTCCACCAGCACTCTGATGAGAATGTGGTGGCCCAATACGTCGCTGGTCCCGGGCCTGTATGACCTGACGATCACCAACAACGATTCGTGCGCCGGCACGGTCAGCGCCGCCGGAGTGTTCACGGTGGTGGCGCCGCAGCCGACGGTCACCGGTGCATCACCCACATCGGCGGTCTATGGCGTGACGGGGAACCGGGAGGTGCGCATCGGTGGAACGAATTTCCTGCCCGGCGCCACGGTGACGCTGGGCACGTTGACGGGCACGGCGGTGTCAGGCCCCGCCGGCGCCTCGGCGTCAAATCCATTTGTGTGGTTGACCAGCGGCGTGATTGGGGTGTGGTGGCCGAATACGTCGATGCCTCCGGCCGCCTACACGGCGACGGTGACCAACCCGGCCGTCTCCGGCGGATTGTCGGCCAGTCTGGGTGGCGCCTTTACGGTTGAGGCGACCCAGCCGACGGTGTCGCTGGCCAGTCCCGCTTCAGTGATCTATGGTGCGACGGCCAGCCAGCAGATCTCGGTGTCCGGATCGAATTTCCTGCTCGGCGCGAGGGTTGATGTCGGCGGGATCTCCTGCGTGACGGTGGCCGGGACGAGCGCCACGGCGTCGGTTCCCTGCGTCCTTGCCGCTCCGTCCATCGTGCGTTTCTGGTGGAACAACACCGCGCTGCCGCCGGCCGTCTATACGGTCAATGTGACCAATCCCGCTGTGGCCGGAGGGCTGTCCGGCAGTTTGGCGGGGGCCTTCACCGTCAACCAAGCGGTGCCCACCATCTCATCAATCAGCCCGACATCGTTGACCTACGGTGTGACTGCAAGCCGGGAAGTTCAGATCTTCGGTTCAAACTTTGTTCCAGGATCGACCATCACGATCGGCAGCCTGACCGGGACAACCGTGTCGAGTGCGGGGGCAGCCACGGCGGCCAATCCGTTTGTCTACAGCAGCAACACGACGCTGCGCCTCTGGTGGCCCAATACCTCGCTGTTGCCGGGCAGTTACGCCGTGACGGTGACCAATCCGTTGGCCTCGGGTGGCTTGTCCGCGACGTTGCCGGCGGCTTCCGGGCTGCAGATCGTGGCCCCGCAGCCGACCATTTCCATCGCGACGCCGAGTCCGGTCACCTATGGCATTACGGCGAGCTCGTCGGTGACCATCTCCGGGTCGAATTTTGTCCTCGGGGCGACGATCACGGTGGGCAGCCTGAGCGGCACGACCGTGTCGGGGTCGGTGGCCAGCGTGGCCGTGCCCTTCGTCTTCACGAGTTCCAACCAGGTCAGGTTCTGGTGGCCCAACACCTCGCTGCCGGCCGGAGTCTACGCCGTGACGGTGACCAATCCGGTTGCGGCGAACGGGTTGTCGGCCACGCTGGCGGGCGGTTTTACAGTGACCGCGCCACAGCCGACGGTGACCTCAACCAGTCCCAATCCGGTCACGTATGGCGTGACGGCCGGCTCTTCGATCACCATCTATGGGAGCAATTTCATGGTGGGTGATGTGATCACGGTGGGCAGCCTGAGCGGTACGACCGTGTCGGGGTCGGTGGCCAGCGCGGCCGTGCCCTTCGTCTACACGACTTCCGGCCAGGTGAAGTTCTGGTGGGCGAACACGTCGTCGTTGCCGCCAGGTGTCTACCCGGTGCAGGTGGCCAGCCCGGCCGCGGCGGGCGGGTTGTCAGCCACGTTGGCGGGTGGGTTCACGGTCACCGCGCCGCAGCCGACGATCGGCACGCTCAGTCTGGCCTCGGTGACCTATGGCGTGACGGCCAGCCAGTCGATCACGATCAACGGCACCAACTTTGTGCTGGGAGCGACCATCACCATCCAGGGGCCGGGGGGAACTCTCGCCGGCACGACCGTGTCGGGTTCCATCGCGACGTCAGCCGTGAAATTCGTCTATACGACCAGCGGCCAGGTAAAATTCTGGTGGGGCAACACCTCCCTGCCCGCGGGCACGTATGACGTGATCGTGACAAGTCCCACAGCGGCCGGCGGGCTGTCCGCAACGAAGGTTGGCGGGTTTGTGGTGAATTAGATGGTGTCATGAAAAGTCAGAAGAAATTCATGTTACCCAGGACGCCCAACACTCCGAGACCCGGAGTGTTGGGCGGTTCTATTTGAGGGGCATCTACAAGCGTAACCGCGATGCGCGGCATGGAGGTTT
>JACQCE010000062.1 GCA_016201765.1 Nitrospirota bacterium | reverse complement strand
CGATGAGCAAATTGCCAGGATGACGAAAGCGATCAATGAAGCGATCAAGGTGATGGGGAACCGGTTCGGCTCCACGGAGGGGGATGTCGCGCGGGCCATTCAGGCTCTGAAAGACTCTCTTCTGAAAGACGCCCCGGCGCCCGTGTAACAGGTCTGGTTCGCTCAGGGCCGAGGGTGCAGGGACAAAGCGGAAAATGGAGAATGGAGAGTAGAAAGTAGATTGGTAGTAATCCACTCTCCACTTTCCATTCTCTATTTTCTGTCTTCACCCACTCCCAGCCTCAGCGCCTCCACATCCAACTCGTGTTCGAGCTTGTGCAACACTTCATCGCTGATGATGCCCTGGTTGCGAAGCTCGATCAGGGCCCGGTGCTCGGCGGCCAGCGTTTCCCGCCGGAGCCGTTTGAACGCCTCGTCGGCCTCGGTCGTGCAGTCGGGGGCGATGGCGGCGGGCCAGGCGTAGCGCTGCCGGCGCCGGTCATACAGGACGCGCAGTTGCTCGACTTGCTCCGGCACGAGGTTATTGTTGCCGGCCAACTCCTCCAGCCGGAGTAATCCCGCCGTGGCCGCCTGTTCGCGGGCGCGCATCTCCTCCCGCTCGAGCGTCCGGTCCTCCTCCAGGTTGAACCAGCGGATCAGCGGCGTGAGCGTCAGCCCCTGCACCACCAACGTGGCGAGAATGACCGAGAAGGTGATGAGGACGAGTTCGGCCCGATAAGGAAAGGGGGCGCCGCCGGCGGTCGTGAGCGGCAGCGCCAACGCGCCGGCCAATGTGACGATCCCCCGCATGCCCGTCCAGCCGATGAGGAAGAGCGAGCGCCAGGGCGGCATGGGATCGCGCGCGCGCAACGCGGGACTGAGCGCGCGGGGGATCCAGGCGGCCAGCGGCACCCAGATCAACCGCACAACGATGGCGGTGAGGCTGACGAGCGCGCCGATCCGGATGACCGATCCCAGCTGCCCCGTTGGGACGGCGTCGATGAGCGCGCCCAGTTGCAGGCCGATCAGGATGAAGATCACGCCGTTCAAAAGAAAGACCAGCAGGTTCCAGACCGCCTTGGCTTCAATCCTGGTGGCCGGTTCGACGATTTCGCTGAAGTAGCGCCGGAGGTAGAGGCCGCCCGCCACGCAGGCCAGAACGCCGGACGCGTGAAATTGTTCGGCCAGGACCCAGGCGATGTAGGGGCAGAGGAGCGTGATGGCGATTTCGCTGAAGCTGTCGTGCGTCCATCTCAATGTCCACCGGGCGAGCATGCCCACCAGCAGGCCGGCGGCAATCCCGACGGTCGCCGCGACGATGAATTGCAGTAGTGTGTGGCTGAAGACAAAGGCGCCGCTTACGACCGCCGTGATGGCCGCGCGATAGAGGATGAGCGCGGTGGCGTCGTTGACGAGGCTCTCACCCTCAAGAATCGTCACGATCCGGTGGGGCAGGTGCAATCGGCGGCTGATGGCGGTGGCTGCGACGGCATCGGGCGGCGAGACGATGGCGCCCAGCGCGATGGCTGCGGCCCAGCCCATGCCGGGCAGCGCCGCGTGCGCAACGGCGGCGACCGCGGCGGTGGTGGCGAGGACCAGTCCGACCGCGAGCAGACCGATGGGCCTGGCGTTGGCGCGAAAATCCCTCCAGGACGTGAAGTAGGCCGCCGCCCAGAGAATCGGCGGCAAAAAGACGAGGAAGACGAGATCGGGATCGAGCGAGAAGGCCGGCAGGTGGGGAATCAGCCCCAGCAGCAACCCGCCGATGACGAGCAGGATCGGGTAGGGAATCAGGATGCGGCGGGCGATCGTGGTAAGCGCCAGCACCGCCGTCAGGAGCAGGATGATGGTTTCGAGCTGGTGGAGGCTTTCCATGGATCGAGCTTATAGCAGGGGAACGGTCTGGCGCAACGGCGAAGGGTCTTGACTCGATTCAGTCGAATGCCGCAATATAATCCCGGTATTTTCACCCCATTTACCATGGATAATTTCCATTTCCGCGCAAACTCTGCAAGGCGGTCAATGGCAGGTGATAAATAAGGGCTTGTGCTTGGGGGATCGTCTAGTGGCAGGACAGCAGACTCTGACTCTGCTTACCTAGGTTCGAATCCTAGTCCCCCAGCCATTTTCCTTCACCATCCTCCTCTTCAGCCGGAAGCTCAGCGGCCCGGCGGGGTGGCGGGCGTGCTCAGGTAGCGGACCGCATCTTCATACAACGCGCGCGGATAGAAGGTGACGCTGCCGGAACTCGGATAGCAGGCGACGCCCATCTGCCCCGCCTTCAGGCCAAGGCCGGCCGATCCCTTCAGCTTGATGCCCAGATAGTCCCGGCTGTTCCAGGGGCTTTGCTTTGTCGTATAAGTGACACTGGCTTTCCCGGCGAACGGCCCGTAGCCGCCCCCGCCGCCGATGCCGCTTTTTGAGAGGTCATCCCGCGCGGAGCCAGACACGCCGGCGCCGCCGCCGGGGGAGCCCGTTTTAGCCCCCACGCCGACGCCCAGGCCGAAGGTCTGATCCTGGCGGAGTGTCACCGAGCCGGTGGCGGAGAACGGGTTGCCTTTCCGGCTCCATTTGAGATCCACTTTGCCTTCTCCCGGCTTGTTCAGATCGGTTCCGATGGTGAGCGGGCCGATCGTCCCCTCGCAGGGGAATTCGCTCGTTTCGGCCTGCCCCTGAATGTCCCAGGCCATCCGGTCGCGGAGATGATCGAGATAGGCCTGCCATTCCTCCTGGGCGAGCAGTTCGAGCAGCGCCCGCATCGCCGGCTCGCATTCCTGTTTGATGTCATCCGCCTCGTGGGCGAGTTGTTCCTCCATACTGCTGCGCTCGTGCTCAAACCACTGCACGCGTTCCCGGACGTAGGTGACGGCGCCCATCGATCCAGCCCCGGCGCCCAGGTGTTTGTCGAAGACGGCTTTGAGCGACTGATTGATGCCTCGCAGGGTCATCGTCTTCATGTCCATGCCCGGTGTCTGTTGAAACGTCATCTTCCTGACCTGCCGGACGGCATAGTCACGCGTCAGGAGCAGCTCGTTGTCGGCGTCGATCAACGTCCCGGTGGCGACGCGATCGAACGAGCGGGCGGCGGTGTCGTGGCGCTGGCGGCTGTCGTTCGCCCAGCGTTCGTAGAGCGGTTTCCACACCCCGCACCAGCGGGCCCTTTCACGAGTCGTGCAGGGGGTGTCCCGGCAGGCGCGCTCACGAGTCAGATGGTCGGCGTAGGCCCGCTCTTTTTCCCGGGAGAAGGCATCGTATGCGCCTTGCGCCAGCGCGGGACCGGGGACCCCGTGCATGCTCCAGGTGATGCTGTCGCGGCGGCTTTCCCTGGCCAGGAGCGGCGCGTCGAGGCCGAGCGTTTCGGCCCAGAAGAGGAGCGGGCTGCCGTTGGTTTCCGTCGTGCCGGGAAAAGTCAGCAGCGTGTCGGTCATGTTGGCATAGGAGCTGATGAGGGTGCCATAGACCGAATTGATCATGAACGGGCGCGTGCGGGGATCGGCCGCGCGCACGGCACGGACTTGATCGCGCGCGTTTTGAAGCAGCGATTGCACGAAGGTTCGTGAGATGGCATAGAATTGTGCGGCGTGGGCGTCGGGCAGGCTGCGGTCGATGGCGTCGGCCTGGAGTTTGATCTGATTCAGGATCCGCTCGCCATGCTGCTCGAGCTCTCGCACGGCCTCATCCAGTCCGTCGCCCTGATTGGGTGGCGCCGGCGGTGGCGGCTGCCCGGTGTTGATCAAAGCCGCGGAGGTTTCGATCAGGCGGTCGTCGGGCGCCAGTTGCGCGGCCGCCGTGATCGCCCGGCGCGCGTCGGCGGCATGGCCGAGCTTCTGATGGACGGTCGCCAGCGCCTCGAGCAGTGAGGGGGAGCGGTGGCCCATGTCATACGCGCAGAGCAGCAACTGCAGCGCTTCCTGCGGCTTGCCGAGTTCATAGAGATAGACGCCGGCGTTGGTGACGGTCTCGCCGGTCCACCGGTACAGGGCCGCTTTCAGCCCGGCCCAGGCGGCGTCCGGCATGTCGCCGTCGAGCGCCAGGCCGGCGGCGAAATCGCCCCAGGCTTTTTCGACCGACACGCCGGGGCCCGGCCTGGCCACATACTGTTCAGCGGCCGTTTTGATCTTCGGTGAGAGGGTTTTCTCCAATTCTGTCAGCAACTCCCGGCTCCGCTCCTGTGCACGCTGGCAGTTTTGTGGGAGCGGGGTGGCGGTCCGGCCGCTTTCGATGGGGAGCGCCGGCTTGGGTGGCTCGGGCCGGGGTGCGGCTTTTTGCGGAGGGTCCGCGGCGAACGCGGAGAGCGCCCACAGGAAGAGCCACCCGGCCGCCATGATGGTATTTCGGAATGAGATCATAGTCATGCTTTCCAGAACCCCCGGCTGATCATGCCCGTCGCATAGAGTAGTGCGCCGCCCGTCAGCACTTTGACGGGCGGCGGGCCGAGCACGAACCCGCCGCCGAAGAGGCCGATGGCCATCAATGCCGCACCGACGGTGGTCAAGTAACGCCGCCGCCAGACGGGATCCAGCCGCCACGCGCCACTCCGCCAGGCCTCTTTCATGGCGCGAAACGAAAACTCGTCCTCGGCGGCCTGCCCTTGGGCCGTGCCGAAGACCTTATACGACGCGGCCCGCCAGGTGACCGGTTTTGCGGCCATTCGCACACTGCGCTCCACATCCTCGGCTTCCTCATGAGTTATCGGATTGCCCTTTGTGAAGACGAGCCACAGGATGCCACTCATCATCACCAGCAAGCCGACCAGCGCCGCGCCGCCCATGATCACCGCCCACTCGTTGCGATGGGCATCGACCGATTCGAACCACGCCGGCAGCGGGGGAATGACGCTGACGACGGCCCCGACGAAGATCGCCGCAAAGGCCAGTGCGACCATTTTCAGCGTCTGGATCATGTTGCGGGGCCGATCCAGACGTGCAGATGGGGGCGCTGCGAATCATACCGCACGGCGATGCGTTGGCCGACCTGCCACTGAGGGGCCTCTTCGGGAATGATGATGCGGGAATCGGTGTGGGATTGGCCGTAGGCGTCCTGATACCGGTAGTGGATGGCCCATTGCTGCACGCGGTTAATGCGGATGTTGGCCGGGGCGATCTCAGTGATGGTCGCCTCGGCCGGCATGCCGCGCCGGCGCAATGCTTCATCTAATTTTCGCTTTTTCAGCGTCCTGAAGATGAGCGTGCCGCCGACAGCGGCCACGACGCCGCCGATCACCGCGAATTCGGCCGGCAGTTCCAGATCAGTGGACTGACCACTGCTGAATTGATAGAGGAGGATCCCGGCGCCTGCGATCAGAAAGATCGAACCGACGAAGAGCCAGAGACCGCCGAAGAAGAGCCAGAAGTTCTGGGGGGTGATCTCAAGACGAAAGGACATGACTATGGCTGCGCTGGTAGTTGTTTGAATGCGTGCTCGGCGCGGCCGTACGCTTCCAACGCCTTCACCAGATGTTGAAACGCGCGGATCATCGGCTGGCGGAATTTGGTCCATTCCTGTTGATAGTCGGGCCCGGCGACGAAGGTCGGCTGCGCCGGCGACCACGACGATTGCCCGCCCTGGACGATTTCCAGCGCTTCATTAAAGGCGCTGTCGGTGTCATGGAAATTGCCTTCGGCGTCTTCAAACCCGCCATCGACTTTTTTCCAGCCGTCCATCATCTTCTGGGCTTGGTCGGCGTCCCGCTCGCCGCTTGATTTGAAATCATCATCCTGCTGCCCGGTGGCCTTGTCGCAGCCCAGGCCGATGCAGCCGCCGGGAACCGGCTGCGTCTCGCAGCCCAATCCCACGCATTTGTCCCCGGAGGCTGTCTTGCACGCCGCCTCCAGTTTTTTCACCCTGTCTTCCGCGTGGCGCGCGTTCATCAAGCTCTCATACGCCGCCAGCCATTGTTTGTAGGCCTGCTCCGCATGGAACTCGGCCTCGTTGAGCTTGGTCAACACCATGGCGTCCATGGCAAGGCCGGAGAGCGCAGCGTCGATCCACTTGGCCCGCTGCACGGCCGTCTCGTATCCCGCTTCCTTGAAGAGTTGCTCCAGGTACATCTTGGTCAATTTGAGGAACTTTTCGGTCGCGGCCTTATCGGAATTCATGATTTTGGCTTCCTTGTAGGCCGCGACCACCCGGTCCGGGACCTGGAAGACTGTTTTGCCGACCGTGACAACGCCCTTTTCGGCGATTCCCTGCGCGTACTTGTTAAATTCTTTCTGCGCCTCGGCGAGCGCCTCCGCTTCCCGCTGCCTGGTATCATCGGCGGCGGCCAGTTGCTCCTTGTAAATCTTCAGCCATTTGTCCCGTTCGGCCTTCGCTTTTTTCAGCGCTTCATCGTCGCACTTCTTGCTGTCCGCCGCGCCGCCACTCTGGCCTTGGATATCCGCCGCCTGCGAGACCGGCACAATCAGGGCCAGGCTCATCCCGATGGCTAGTAATAATCGCACCATCATGGTTTGTTCTCCGGCGCCGGGTTCTTTTCGCAGCCCATGCCGACGCAGCCCTGGACACCCGGCACCTGCACCGGTTTGTCGCACCCCATCCCGACGCAGTCGCTGGAGGCGTCGGATGCGGGTTTGGTGGGTGACGTTGCGGTCGGGGAGGAGGAGCGGGCGGGGTTTGAAGCCCCGGTCGGTTGCGCCGCTTCTTCCCGATGACTGCATTGCCACAGGAAGAGGGTGGCGACGGCAACGAGGATCGGCAGATCACGGCGGATCATGGGATCTTATCCGCCGGTCGAGTCAAGCACCTTCTTGAGACGGGCAAGTGACCGTTCTTTCCCCAACAACTGCAGCACGTCATAGATGCCCGGGCTGACCGTCCGGCCGGTCAGTGCGACGCGCACGGGTTGGGCGAGCTGGGCCATTTTCAATTGATGCGCGGCGGTGACGGCGTCGAAGATCGCATGGAGGGATGGTTCATCGAAGGCCGGCAAGGCCTCCAGCCGCTTGGTCAGATCGGTCAGGGCCGGTGTGACGGCGGGGGTGAGGAACTTGGCCGCCGCGGCCGGCTCTGGATTGATCTCTTCCTCCACGTAGCACATCGAGAGATCGGCCATCTCGGCCATCGTCTTGGCCCGTTCCTGCAGCGCCTTGACGATCCGGATCATCTGGTCGTCCGGGATCGATCGGGCGGCCGGCTCGCGCTCGGCCAGGTAATGATCGCGCAAGAGCCGGGCCAAACGAGTGATGTCGCCCGTTTTGATATAGTGGCTGTTGAGCCACTGGAGCTTCTCCGGATTGAAGATGGCGGCCGATGAGGTGACCTGATCGAGCGAAAATTTGTCGATCATCTCCTGCAGCGAGAAAATCTCCTGATCGCCGGCCGACCAGCCCAGCCGGGCCAGATAATTGAGCAACGCCTCGGGCAGGTAGCCCATCTCCCGGTAGACGAGCGTCGAGGTGGCGCCATGCCGTTTGGAGAGGCGCGCCTTGTCGGGCCCCAGGATCATCGAGACATGGGCGAACTGCGGCGGCGCGTAGCCGAAGGCCTCGTACAATTGCATCTGGCGCGGCGTGTTGTTGATGTGATCGTCGCCCCGGATGACGTGGGAGATCTTCATATCGACGTCGTCCACGACCACGCAGAGGTTGTAGGTGGGCGTGCCGTCCGAGCGCAGAATGATCAGGTCGTCGAGCTGGCTGTTCTCGAAGACGATGTCGCCGCGGATGAGGTCATGCACGACGGTCTGGCCGGTCTGCGGCGCTTTCAAGCGCACGGCGGGCGTCCGGCCGGGCACCGGTGATTTCCGGTCGCGGCAGCGGCCGTCGTATTTGGGCGTCTGCTTTTTGGCCATCGCCTCGGCCCGGCGCGCTTCCAACTCGTCCGGCGAGCAATAACAATGATAGGCGCTGCCGTGGGCGAGTAATTGCTCGACGTGCTCGCGATAGAGGGCCAGCCGGTCGGTCTGGCGGAAGGGGCCTTCGTCCCAGTCGAGGCCGAGCCATTTCAGTCCTTCGAGAATGCCGTGGATCGATTCGTCGGTGGAACGGTCGGTGTCGGTGTCTTCGATCCGGAGGATGAAGACGCCCTTGTGGCGGCGGGCGAAGAGATAGTTGAACAGGGCCGTGCGGACGCCGCCGATGTGCAAATGGCCGGTGGGCGATGGGGCGAAGCGGACGCGGATGGGGTTGGGGGTGGTCATGGGGAGGGATTATGGCAGTGGATGCGGGAGAGGGTCAAGGGTGCGGACCACGACCTCACTGCTCCGGGCTTTGCGTTGATTCAACTACGGTCCGGACAGGTGAGTTCGTCGGCACGGGATTGCCTGCGCTTGCGGTGCTCGGCATCCCTCCGCTCTCAGCCGTCCCAACGATTCAAGCCATTGATGGGACGGCTTCCGAGAGGGCACTCCTCACTCACCCTGGCCGGACCCTTCCCCGACGCTTCTTAGGGGAGGAGAAAAAAGAGAAAGAGAGAAGATCTCTCGTTAAATTTGCCGGTCGGGCGGTGGTGTGCTACAGTTATGAAATCAATGGACAATCTGTTCGCGATGCAGTGGCCGATCGCCGTCATGACGTTCGTGCTCGGGGCGGTGATCGGCAGCTTTCTCAATGTCTGCATCTACCGCCTGGCCCGCGAGGAATCGATCGTCTGGCCCGGTTCGCGCTGTCCGAAGTGTTCGGCGCCGATTGCGTTTTACGATAATCTGCCGATCATCAGTTTTCTCTTCCTGCTCGGCCGCTGCCGCAAGTGCCGGGCGCCGATCTCCTGGCGCTATCCGCTGGTCGAAGCGCTCAACGGCGCGGGCTATCTCCTCCTGCTTCGGCAATTCGGGCTGACCTGGCCGGCGCTGATCTACGCCGTCTTCTTTTCAGCCCTGGTCGTGGTGACCTTCATTGATCTGGATATTCAGATCATTCCCGATGTCATCTCGCTGCCCGGAATTGTGATCGGCCTGGCCGTGAGCCACTGGCTGCCGCAGGGGGTGATCAGTTCGTTGATCGGGGTTGCGGTCGGCGGTGGTTTCTTCTGGTTGGTGGCGGAGGTGGGCTTCCGGATGCTCAAACAGGAGGCGATGGGCGGCGGCGACATCAAACTGATCGCGATGATCGGGGCCTTTCTGGGGTGGCAACATGTCATGTTGACGATTTTTCTCGCATCGCTGACGGGGTCGGCGGTGGGATTGGTCTTCATGCTGTTCAAGGGCTGGGGGCGGAAGACGCCGATTCCCTTCGGGCCGTTTCTGGCCCTGGGCGCGCTGCTGGCGTTGTTCCTCGGCGCTCCGATTGTGGAGTGGTATGTCGGTCTGGGACGCTGATCACATCGTTCGGGTGCGGCGCGGGGCGCGGGGCCGGATGACGCCCGGCGGCCTCTTTTTCCTGCTGCTGGGGGTGGGGTTTGCCCTGCTTATCGGGATGGTCAGCGTGCAGTCGAACCGGATCGAGCGGCTTCGGGCGACGGCGAGCGAACAATTTGAGGCGCGCGCGTCGGCGGCGGCCCGGCGGGCGGCCGCGGAACTGTCCCGGCGCCGGGATCAGGCCACGGCGGCGGGTCTGGCTGAGCGGCTGGCCGTTCGTCGGATCACGTTGTGGACTCGCGACGGTGCGGTGGCGCTCGATTCGATCCGCACCGCCGGCGCGTCGGCGTCACCGACCGACGAGCTTCTCCCGTTGACGGAGCAAGAGCGCAGAGATCTGACCAGTCTTGGATTGTTCAGTCCGTCCCACCGCATGACGTCAGGCGGGGAGGCGCGGACCTATTGGCTGCCGTTGACCGATTTCGAGCAGCCGATGGGCGCGTCTGACGGATTGCTCCTGGCCGTCACGCTTGATCTGCCGCCGGTCTTGCAGGAGCAGAACGACGCCGGCGTCTCCCGGTTGTTGGGGCTGATGGTTGGCGCGCTGCTGGTGTTGCTGGGCTACGCCGTCATCCGGTGGTTGCGGGCCCTGCCGCGGGTGGAGGTGATCCCGAAGGGCGGCACGGCCGGCAGTCCGATTCGGCGGCGGGAGGCATTTGTCGTTGGGACGTTCGCCGGCTTGATTCAAGAGCTGAAAGAGAAGGAACAAGAGCTGGCCCGTTTACGCAGCGAAGCGGAGGAACGGGCCCGGCACGTGGAAAGTTACAATGAAAATATTTTGCGCAGCGTGGCCAGCGGCGTTCTGACGGTCGATCAGGAGTTGAAGATCACCTCGTATAATGAGGCGGCGGAGCGGATTTTGGGGTGGACCCGCGGGCAGGTGATCGGCCGGAAGCCGACGGAGTTGTTCGGGGAGGGCCATCCGTTGACGCGGATCATCGCTCAGACGCTGGAACGGCAGGAATGGCTCAGCCGCCAGGAGCTGGAGCTCGATAGTCCGAACGGCCGGGTGTGGGCCGGCATGAGCACCTCGCTGCTGCGGGACGAGTCGGGGGCGGTGCTGGGGGCGACGGTCGTCTTCACCGATCTGACCGAGATCAAACGGCTGCAGGAACAGGTGGAGCTGCGCCGGCGGCTGGCGGAACTGGGCGAAGTGTCCGCGGGGATCGCGCATGAATTCCGCAATTACATGGGGACGATCATGGGCTATGCCCGGCTGGTCGCCAAGTCACTCAAGCCGGACGATCCGACGGCGAAGATGGCGCTGGCGATCAACGAGGAACTCAAGGCGATGAACCGGCTGATCGATGATTTGCTGAACTTCGGCCGCCGCACGGAGTTGTCGGTCTCGGCCACCGATCTGCCCGGCCTGCTGGCGCGCAGCATCGGGCAGATGGCGGACCGCAGCGCGGAGCAGCACGTCACCGTGACACTGGATCTGCCGCCCGCCGGCGGAGGATCGGGCGTCGGGGGCGGCGGTCTGCCGGTGGTCTGGGTGGACGAGGGGCTGCTCTACCAGGCGCTCTTGAATCTGTTTGCCAACGCGCTCGATGCGATGCCGGAGGGCGGCGCGCTGACCGTGCGGGCTCGGCTGGTCAAGCCGCATGATGTGGAGGTGATCGTCAGCGACACGGGCGTCGGCATCGCGCCGGAGCATCTGGACCGGATCTTTCTGCCAATGTTCACGACGAAGCAGAAAGGCACCGGTCTGGGGTTGGCCCTTGCCCACAAAATCATTCTCTCCCACGGCGGCCGGATCGCCGTTGAAACCACGGAGGGGGCCGGCACGACGTTTCGCATCGTACTGCCCGTCGGACAGGCCCCCGCCAAAGTCGGGACCCGTCGCTAAAAAGGGGACAGGCTACTTTTCCGGAATCTTACGCGGTCGCCCGCGGTCACGCAGTCTGGATTCAAGGCCCAGTCTTTTTGCCGTGTGCGTCTGCCAGTTTGGAGAGCCGAATGGTTGTTGTCGATTCACCGCGATCCGGAGCCGGTCCAGCGCATGATCAATCAGCGGCACATTGAGCCATTGGTTCCAATTAGAGGGACATGGCACCGGCCACGGATCAATGATGGTCTGATCACTGTGACTCGACCATGGCCATTGGTTCACCCGTTCGACCATGCCGGCGCGGACTGGATTGCACAGGACGTAACGGAGCACTGTCAGGAAGTGTCCATCCTGTTGAATCGGGAAGCTCTTGAAGCGACCTTGCCAGACGTGTCCGCTGCTGCCATGGTGACGATGAAATCGCCGCACATGACTGGTGAGCCACCATTGCATGAACGCGCTGAGGATCATGGCGGTCTCAGGCTGAAGGACAAGGTGAAAATGGTTCGGCATCAGGCAGAATCCAAACACCTTGACGGCAAACCTGGTTTTGGCCGCGCACAGCAAACGGAGGAATACCTGATAGTCCCCGGCATTGTGGAAAATGGCCGCACCGCCGTTCCCACGGTTAATGACATGATACGCGTACCCTGCTACCTGACCTCGTGGAATCCGAGGCATTGCTTCGCGCCTCCTTGGAAACGAGCGTTGAAGAAAACTAGCCTGTCCCCTTTTCAGGGAGAACACCTCTTAAAAGGGACGGCCGGGAAAAGTAGCCTGTCCCCTTTTGGGGTAGCGCTAGGCCTGGGGCTTGCCGTTGTCCGGCGCCGACCGGATCTGTAGACGGCCGGTGACCGGCAGCGCATCCAACAGCACCGTTTCGCTCCCGTCCTGATTGGTGAAGGCCGCGCCGATTTTAATCCAGTAGCTTTTGCCGTTCCGCTCGGCGATGGCAAAGACCTGGCGGGCGGTTCTGGTGTTTGATGGTTTTTGTGTTGTCTCGACCATGATGGCTCCTTTGTTGTGAAGGGTGAGTAAATCGTCACAGATGCAAGAAGCAGGTTTCGTGCCAGACTACACAGCGTGATATTTGTGCGGGCTGTGCTGTGCGGGTGGGCTTCTCCAGCACGAGGTATGTCGGATTATTCAGTTGTCGGCCGCCGTGAATGACCGTTTGTTCATAGTGTGCTATACTCGGCGGGTTAAAAGTAAAGGGGGCAGTAGCTAGTAGGCAGTAGGCAGGAACCAGAAGAGAGACAGTAGCCAGTAGGCAGGGGGCAGAAGGGATAGTAGGCAGGATTCAGTAGTCAGGGGCCAGTGGTCGGGAACACCGTCATGTTTTTCCTGGCTACCGGCTACTGTCTACTGCCTACTAGGGTGTGTCGTGGGTAAGATCCTTATTGCCGAAGATAAAGAGAGCATGGCCAAGATGCTCATGCAGGCGCTGGCGGCGGCCGAGTATGAGTCCGTCTGGGCCAAGGACGGCCGCGAGGCGATCCAGCAGGTCCGCGACGAGCGGTTCGACCTGATCATCACCGATTTGAAACTGCCCTACAAGGACGGTCTGGCCGTCCTGGAGGCGGCCCGGGAGTTTTGTCCGAGGACGCCGGTGATTCTCATGACCGCCTACGGGACGATCGAGACGGCCGTCAAGGCGGTGAAAGAAGGCGCCTACGATTTTCTGACCAAGCCGTTCGATCCCGATCATCTGCTCCTGCTCATCGACAAGGCGCTGGAAAAACAGCGGTTGGTGACTGAAAATGTCGTCCTCCGCGAGGAGATGGCCAAGCACCTGAAGGTGCCGAAGATCATCGGGAAGAGCCCGGCCATGGCCAAGAGTCTTGAATCGCTCCAGAAGGTGGCGGCCAGCAGCACGACCGTGCTGCTGATGGGGGAGAGCGGCACGGGCAAGGAGCTCTTCGCCCGCGCCATCCATTACATCAGTCCCCGGAAGGACGGCCCGTTCGTCGCGATCAACTGCGCGGCGATTCCGCACGACCTGCTGGAGAGCGAGTTGTTCGGCCACGAGAAGGGGGCGTTTACGGGCGCCGTCGGGCGCCGGATCGGCAAGTTCGAACTGGCCGACCGTGGCACGCTCTTTCTCGATGAGATCGGCGAGATGGACCTGGGGCTGCAATCGAAGCTGCTCCGGGTGCTGGAGGATGACGAGATCACGCGTGTGGGCGGCACGGTGAAGGTCAAGGTGGACGTCCGGCTGGTGGCGGCCAGCAACCGCAATCTGCAGGCGGCGATCGGGCAGAAACTGTTCCGCGAGGATCTCTTCTACCGGTTGAGCGTCTTTCCCATCGTCATCCCGCCTTTACGGGAGCGGAAGGAGGACATTCCGGTCCTGGCCGAGCATTTTCTGGATGTCTATTCCCACGAGCTGAAAAAGCCGATCCGCCTGCTGACGCCTGAGGCGGAAACGGCGTTGATGAACCATGCCTGGTCGGGCAACGTCCGGGAATTGCAAAATTGCATGGAGCGGGCGGTGATTCTGGCCGAGGGGGAGACGATCGGTCCGGAGCTGCTCAATTTGAAGAGCCGCGAGTCGTCGGGCGAGGCGGCCCCGCTGCCGATGGACGCCACGCTGCACGAGGTGGGGGCGGCGGCGAGCCGGGCGGCGGAGACACGGATGATTCAAAAAGTGCTCAAGGAGACCAACGGCAACAAGAGCCGGGCGGCGGAGATTTTGCAGGTCAGCTATAAAACACTGTTGACGAAGATCAAGGATTTTGGAATAGAGTAATGCAGTGACGAGTGATCAGTGATGAGTGACGATGAATTGCCGATCTTCTCGATAACTGAAGAAATTTTCCTCATTGTCGACGATCCAAAGGGGCGGGCTGCCGCCATTTTTCCTTGTCCGGTCTGAAATCCTATTGACAACGTGCCACGGGTATGAAATACCGGTACCTCATGGCATCCGGGGCCTGGGCGACCACGTTTCTCACGCATCAACTGCTCCACTATCTTGATGCCGTTGCGCCGGAGGCCGTGCGCGCGATCGACTTCGATGAGTTGTTGACGGGCGTTGAGGGATTCGACCCGCCCGATGACCCGGTCGCGTTTCTGCGCGATCCCCACCACTGGCTGCCGGAACCGTTGCTGCGGCGCGCGCTGGCCGCGGCCGAGCGGGCGGCCGGCAATAAGATGGTCGCGTATGACGCCGCGCTCCACTATTTCAACCGGGGGTGGTCTGCCGCCCCATCGCTGCTGGAGCTGGTCGCGCTGGCCTTTGCGGATGTCGGCGGCATGGTGGCCCATTCACACCTGTGGGCCGGCGCCTACACCACCTATCTCCGGCTGCAGGCGCTGGTGCCCCGCCCGTCATCGCTCTTGCCTGACGATGAGCGGCAGATCTGGTTGTTGAGCCGGATCGATCCCGGCGTGGCGCCGATTCTTTCGGGGCATCATTTCCTTCGCGGCAATTATGAAGGGTTCACCCGGCTCTACGACTGGGTGGAAACGGTCGCCTGCGAGCCCGATTTTCTGCAACAGTCGCTGGAGGAGATCGCGGCGGAATTTGCCGGCGCGTCGGTCCGGTGGGAGGGCGAGACGGCGCGGCTGTCTGACGCGGCCGGCGCGGTGGTTGCGGAGGGGCGGGAGATCAGGCTGGAGGAGGCGCGGATTGTCCTTGATCCGGCGGCGCCGGCCGGCCATGACGCGGCCGCCATCGCGCCGCTGCGCGAGCAGACGGCCCTGCTGCTCAGGCCGCCCGGTCCGATGGCGTCCTTCCAGGGGGGCGGCGCCCAGGCGGTGGTGATCACGAAGGGCGGGATGCTCTCCATCGGGGTTGCCGGGGGGGCGCGCGGCGCGTTGCAACACCGGTTTCGCGAAGGGGAGATCTACGGCGCGCCTTATTCCTGCTACCGCTTTCGCTGGCGGGAGCGTTCCAGGGGGGCCGAGGCGGCGATGGGGCCGGTGCGCCAGCAATTCTCCTTCATGATTTTGCAGGCGTTGCAGCAGGTGCAGGCGGTCCGGCGGGAATTGTTGAGCGCGACGATCGGCCGGCAGCAACTGGCTGCGGAGAATCTCTCGCTCCGTCGCCGGCTCAATCAGCCGGCCGGCCATCCCACGATTCTGGGCCGAAGCGGGGCGATTCGCGAAGTCTGCCGGATGGTCGATCTGCTGGCCGGGACCGACACGACCGCGTTGATCATGGGCGAGACGGGGACGGGCAAGGAGGTGGTGGCCCAGGCGATTCACCGGCAGAGCGCACGGGCCGCGGGGCCGTTTCTCGCCGTCAATTGCGGCGCGCTGACCGAGTCGCTGCTGGAGAGCGAGCTGTTCGGCCACGAGAAGGGGGCGTTTACGGGCGCGATCAGCCGGCGGCGGGGCGCCTTCGAGCTGGCGCACGGCGGGACGCTGCTGCTCGATGAGATCGGTGAAATTCCGCCGGCGATGCAGGTGAAGCTGCTTCGCGTCCTGCAGGAGCGGGAGTTCCTGCGCGTGGGCGGCGAACGGCCGATTGCGGTCGACGTGCGCGTGATTGCGGCGACCAATCAACCGCTGGAGCGCTGCGTGGCCGAGGGACGGTTCCGGCAGGATCTTTATTACCGGCTCAAGGTGGTGCCGGTGACGGTGCCGCCGTTACGGGAGCGGCGCGACGACATTCCGCTGCTGGCCGAACATTTTCTGCGCGAATACACCGGCCGGCTGAAGCGGCGGGTGACAACGATCGGCCCTGATGCGATGGCGGCGCTGCTCGATTACGCCTGGCCGGGCAACGTCCGGGAGTTGCGCCACGCGATCGAACGGGCGGTGCTGCTGGCCGGCGATCAGACGGCACTCTCGCGCGCGCTCCTGCCTCCGGAAATGCAACCCGTTCAGCCGGCGTCCGACATCACGGCGGGGACGCCTCCGCCCGCCGCCTCCCCCGCCGCCGGATCACCAGATGTGTGGGCCGGCATTGATGACTGGTCCCGGTTTGCGGCGTTGCTCAAGCACCACGGTTCGCTGGACGAGTTGTTGTCACACATTGAGTGGCGCATTGTGACGAACGCCATGGCCGCGCACGGCGGGAACAAAAGCCGCGCAGCCAAAGCATTGGGCCGCAGCTATCGCTGGCTGCGGAAACTGGAAAGCCGCGTGCAACCTCCGCCGGGTCCTGCGGAACCTTCAGCATAATTCTCCTCTCCGTTTGAAAAGGGGACAGGCTACTTTTTCTGCATCATCCGATTAGATTTCGGATGAAAAAGTAGCCTGTCCCCTTTTCAAGCCTGAACAAATGTTCAGTGTGCTCCCGCCATGCTCGCTGCACGCCCACCGCGCATGAGTTTGTCCGGTTGATTTTTCAACAGAAAACCTGCATGGCCCCGGTCTGGCATGAAAGTTGATACAGGCTGTGGGCATGAAACTCGATGGCTCTCACAGAATCTGTCGATTGGGATGGCATTGGGGGAAAGGACAACGGGGATGGACGCTCATTGAACTGGCGGCCGTGCTGGCGGTGACGGGTGTGCTGGCTTCGATGGTCTGGCCGATGTTTGATGGGCTGGTCTCCCGGTTGGTGCTGCGATCGACTTCGATGACGGTGATCGAGACGCTTCGAACGGTCCGTCATCGCGCGATGGCGGAAGGACGGTCCTATGAAGTGGTGTTTGATGCGGTCGCCGGCGAATGCCGGGTGCAAGGAGCCGGGGGCGGCGCATCACTGGTGGTGGCACTGCCGGCCCGCGTCCGATTCGGCGCCGCAGCCGGCGTGCTCGGTCCGCCGAGCGCTCCGGCCAAGCCGCCGCCCACGGGGGGCGTGACCTTTCAACAGGCGAAGGTGAAGTTTCTGCCGGATGGGACGCTCAGTCCGGGGCCCGGGACGATTTATTTGACCGGACGAGCCGGCCGGGGCGGGGAGTCCGCGGCGACCGTGGCGATTTCGGTCAATATCGCCGGCCATCTTCGCCGGTATCGCTGGGAGGAGCAGGCGTGGAGGATGATGTGAAGAGCCGGCCGCACGGAGGCACGGGCGGCTTGTTCCGCCGCAATGAATCCGGCTTCAGTCTGATCGAAACGATCCTGGCGCTGGCGCTGCTGACGGGCGGCTGTCTGGCGGTCGTGGGCATGTTCGTCGTGGGTGATCGGGCGTCGGCGGGCGCGGCGCGCACGGATGAGGCGTTGGCGTTGGCCCGATCCGTCATGGAATGGAAGCGGATGCTCCCGTACGAGCGATTGGACGAGGATGATCTGGACGGCGACGGGCGGTCGGATGGCCGCAGCCTTGCCGGTGCCGATGCCCCGGGCCTGTTTCATCGGGAATGGCGGCTCTGGCGCGATCTGCCGGGGCCGGGGTTGTCGATCGTGTCGGTCGGGATCAGTTGGTCTGATGAGCGGGGGCGGGTGCGCCATCTCGATGAGATGATCGTGCGGGCCGATCTCCGCGCAGGGGGATTGTGATGATGGTCGGAGGTCGGGCGGGTTTCACGCTTGTGGAGATGATGATCACGCTGGCGATCGCCGGGATGGCGGCCGCCGGGGTGGAGCAACTGCTGGCGGGACAGCTTCGTCAGCTCTCGCGGCAGGAGGCGGCGGCCGAACGACGGCAGGAGGGACGGGCGGCCATGGCGGTGCTGGCGCGCGAACTCAGCCTGGCCGGGTTTCCCGACGGGCCCGATCCCGTCTGTCATGTGATGCCAAATGGGTTTGAGGTGGAGGAGACCACTGTGCGGTTTCTTGTCAACCTGTATGGTGTCGCGACACGGCTGGAGGGGGCCGCGGCGGCCGGCGACACAGTGTTGCGGATTCCGGATGGCGCCCTGATTCGCGCCGGTGAGGGGGCGGTGAGTCCGGGCACGGCCTTTGCGGCGCATGATGTCATCTATCTCTATGATCCAGGCCGGCCCGGTGATGCGACGGATGACCGCGTCGAATGTCACCGGCTGGAGCGCGCAGGACGGGCCGGCGCGATCACGCTGGCGGCCGGCGATGCGATCCGTCGTCCGTTTCCGACCGGGAGCCGGGTGCAGGTGGTCAATGAGGTCCGGTACGCGCACGACGCCGCGCGGCATCAGTTGCTGCGCACGGTCGACGGCGGCACGCAATCGGTCGCGGACCGTGTCGGGTCGGCGCGCTTTTCCCGTCAGGCGGGTCGGGTGACGGTGCGGTTCCTTCTTGATCCCCCGCCGTCCGGCGCCGGCGCCGGCGCGGCGGTTTGGGGCGGACGATGGGAGCTGTCGGTGGCGATGCGCAATGGCACTGATGCGATGGGCATGGAGTAAGCCCGTGTCGTCGAGGCCATGTGAACGGAGTGCGGCCGGGGCGGAGCGGGGCGGCGCGCTGGTGCTGGTGTTGTTGGTCCTGCTGCTGTTTACGCTTCTGGGCGCCGCGGCGGTGCAGATGGGCGCCAATGAAATTGAGCAGAGCGGCCTGCAGGCGGCGCAGCAGCAGGCGGGTGATCTGGCGGAGTCGGGCGTCGAGCTGGTGATCGGAGGATTTGCCAGACCGGAGCGTTTTGCCGGGCGGCTCATCTCGCCCGCCGGCCCCTGTCCCTCCCCCGGGCGCGTGCAGGCGCTGCTGACCAAACGTTGCACACGTCTGAACGGCCGGGCCAGTTTCTCGACGGAGGAGGGGGAGAGTCAATTTCAGGGGACGCCGGCGGAGCCGGACGGGGCCATCCACGGGACGGCATCCGAACTGTTCCCGCCCTCGGTTCGTCCGCCTGCGGGGTCGACGGTTGACGTGATCGTGTACGGCCCGATCACACCCGGCGCGATCTGCACGGTGCAGTCGACCGGCCGGACGGCGGGCGGCGCCGGCCGGACGCTTCGGGTCGAACTCTATGAAGCGGCGGTGCCGGTCCTGACGGCGGCCGCGGGTGCGGGCGAGGCGGGGACGGCCGTGGCCCCCGTCCGGGCGCACTGGGGCGGGTTGCGGTATGACCGTGACGGACGGTTGCCCGCCGATCCGAACGAGGCGCCGGTGATGACGCCGCTGGCGTCCGTCGACGGGCGGCCGTACGCCGGCTTGGATGATGGTGAAGGGCGTTTCGATCGATGGATGGATGTGGTCATTGGCGGTCGACTGCTCGCCCCGTCGGGTCCGACGGCGGCCGATGCGACCCTGGCCCGGTCGTGGACGGACCGTGGCAACGTGCGGATCGGCGTGGCCGCGCCGACCGACGTCGACAGCTGGCCCTATGGGGAATTGAAGCGATGGGCGCGCCGTTTCGGTCGTTACTATACGACCGATCCGGAGGGGCGACTGTATCTGGACGGCCGGTTCCCCGCGGGAGGGTTGGACGAGGTCCTGGAGGGCGACGATGAACCGGTCCCGCTGATCTTTATCGATACGATCGATGGACAGCCGCCACGCTCCGGCCCGGGCGGCAATCTGCCGACGCTGACCCTTTCACGGTCGACCGGGTTCCATCGGGTGTTTATCGGCGGTCATCTGGTGCTGCGTCCGTCGATTCTTCCGGATGACGCGCCCCTGGTCGTGTCATCTCCGCTGGGTGACGGGGAGTCGGTGACCCTGCATGGGGTGGCGTTCACCGGCGGCTTTTTTGTCGCCGGCCGGCTGACGGTTGCACGGGAGAGTCGTGTGTTCGGCGCGATCTACGCCGGCGGCGGATTCGAGGGGACCGAACAGTTGGAGTTGTGGTACGACCGGCGATTGGGGGACGCGACGCGGCCGGGCTGGCCCGTGGTGTCCCTCCTGCCGGGGAGCTGGCGTGTGGTCACTCCATGATTGGACCTCGGGTGGCGCGTCGCCGGCCCAGGGGTGTGTAGTTGACTACCTATCATCATGGCATTTGGTGCCGTGGTGGCCGGTTTTTAGATAAGGTGCTATCATAAGTATATGAAACACCAAATGATGCAAAGCTTTTCGACCCTGTCCGTTCTGGCATCCCTGTTGCATTAATCAGTGAGATGGCCGGTTGTGTTGGGCTGGAGTGATGAGGGATTTGGGGAACCATGGCAAAGCGATTTGGCGCCTATCTGATTGAGCAGCAGCTGCTGACCGAAGCGCAACTGGCCGAGGCCCTGGAACGACAGGTGACGGTCGGCGGCCGTTTAGGCACCAATCTGGTTGAGTTGAATTTTCTGACCGACCAGCAACTGGCCCAGGCGCTGGGCCGCCATCTGCGGATGGACTCCGCGCCGTCCGGTGCGTTTGACGATATTCCGGCGGATGTCATCCAAAAATTTTCCAAGGAACTGGCCCAGCGGCACGGGGCGGTGCCGTTTCGCAAGGAGGGACGGACCCTCCATATTGCGATGGCCGATCCGTCCGAACTGCCCGCCCTGGACGACATCACCTTTATCGTCGGCTGCGCGGTGAAAACCTTTCTGGCGCCGGAGATGAAGATCCAGTTAGCGCTGGAGAAATATTACGGCGTGGCCAGACCCCTCCGGTATGTCGCCATGTGGGCCCCGGCCGGGGAGCGGACGTTTGCCATCGAGGTGGAGGATGCGCACGAGCAGACCTTCCCCTCGCTTGAAAATTTTCTGCAGGGATTGAAATCGGCGTCGGAAGAGTTGCTGCACGTCAAGAACCGGGATGAAATCGTCGCGGTGTTATTGCGGGAATGCGCACGGGTCGCCGACCAGGCCCTCTTTTTCGCGATCGCGGAGGGGCGGGCCATCGGTCTGATGGGACGCGGGGCCCGGTACAGGGCGGATCGTTTCCTGGGGATGGAACTGCAGCTGGAGGAGAGCCCGTTTCTCCGCCAGGTGGTGGAGAAGGAGGAACCCGTGACGCAACGCGTGACCGCCGACGCGGTGGGCGCCACGCTGGCGCCGCTCCTGGCGGATGACAGCCGGCCGCGGCAGCTCATGGCGTTTCCCTTGGTGGCCGGCGGGCATGCGGGGCCCCGCGATGCCGCCTCCGGCGGACCGCCGCGGGTGGTCGGCGTCCTCTATGCGGAGACGCGCCCCGATGATCTTCCCTATGTCGATCCGTTGCGGAGACTGGTGATCAAGTCGGGTATGGCGATGGATATGCTGATTCTGAAGAAGAAGATTTTGGAATTGTAAGAGCTATTTTTGAATGCACGCCAACTCCTGTTCTTGTCTTCAATCGCCGGTCGAAAATCGGCCATCGAAAATATCCTTTTCGCCTTGTCTCACCCTCCACCCCGTGATATACTTTTTGCCAGGAGTCGTGCCCGACCATTGAAGCGCGTGACCACCATCCGGATTCACCTGCCCGACGATCTCGACCTGTCCCGCCTGTTTGGTAATTACGATCAACATTTGAAAATGATCGAGCGGATGCTCGGTGTTTCAATCCGGGCCCGCGGCCGCGAATTGCAGATCAAAGGCCAGCCGGTTGCGGCGCAGACGGCCCGGTCCGCGGTGGACGAGATCGGCCACCGGCTGCGCGGGGAGGGCCGGTTGACCGTCCCGGATGTGGTCCTGGCCGTTCAGCAGCAGGGCCGCGAGGCCGCGGCAGCCGGACCGCCTCAGGGCCGGGGGACCGAACGCGCGGCGTCCGGACGCAGCACGGAGGGCCCCGTCGTGCCCACCAAAAAGTTGTTGCTGACGCCGAAAACGGACGCGCAGCGGGCCTATATCGACGCGCTCAAGAAGAACGATATCGTGATCGGCATCGGCCCGGCGGGGACGGGCAAGACGTATCTGGCCATGGGCATGGCGGTGGCGGCGCTGCTCAACCGCGAGGTCAGCCGGATTGTGTTGACCCGGCCGGCCGTGGAAGCCGGCGAGCATTTGGGTTTCCTGCCGGGAGATCTGTACGCGAAGGTGAATCCCTTCGTGCGCCCCCTCTATGATGCGTTGTACGACATGATGGAGGTGGAGCAGGCCAACCGGCTGGTCGAACGGGGGGAGATCGAGATCGTGCCGCTGGCCTACATGCGCGGCCGGACACTCAACGACGCGTTCATCATCCTGGACGAGGCCCAAAACACCACGGCCGAGCAGATGAAGATGTTTCTGACCCGCATGGGATTCCGGTCGAAGGTGGTGGTGACGGGGGACGTGACGCAGGTCGATCTGCCGACCGAGCGCCCGTCGGGGTTGGTCGAGGTGCAGTCGATTCTCTCCGAGATTCCCGGCATCGCCTTCGTCTATTTCACCGAGCGGGATGTGGTGCGCCATCCGTTGTTGCAGGACATCATCCGGGCGTATGAGCAGCATGAGAGTAAGAGGGTGAAGGGCAAAGGGTGAGGGGTGAAGGCAGGCCGTATCGCAGTTTTATCGAGATTGCCAATAGACAGCGTCGCGTACCGGTTGATGTGCGGTTTTACCGTCGGTTGCTCCGTAAGCTTTTCTCCTTGACTCATCGATCCGACGCCGGCATCGGTCTCACGTTCGTGAACGACCGGCGCATGCGCCGGATCAATCGTGCCCACCGTAAGATGGATCGCCCCACCGACGTGCTGGCCTTTCCGGCCGTGCCGCCAGGACACAAAGGGGCGCCGCTGGTCCTGGGCGATGTGGTCATTTCCCTTGACACCGCGCGACGGCAGGCGCGCGAGGCCGGCACAAATCTGAAGGCTGAATGTTGCCGGCTGCTGATCCACGGGTACTTGCATCTGCTCGGCTACGACCATGAACGATCGAAGAAAGAGGCCGTCCGCATGAGCCGGATGGAGCGCCGCTTGCGGACGCAGGTGACGGGCGGCCTGCGACGCCCGCGATGAAGCTGTCCAGCGTATTTCAACGCCTGCAGAAGAGCCGCAGCCTGCTGTCGGAGGGATTGGCGCGGTTGATCGGCCGCGCCCCGGAGGCGCCGGTCGATCTGGCGGCGGTGGAGGCGTTGTTGCTGGGGGCGGATCTGGGCGTCGGCGTCGTCGATCCGATCATGGCCCGCGTGCGCGCGACGCTCGGTGAGGCGCCGGCCCGCGGCGAAGCCGGCTATCGGCGGGCGATGGAGACGGTCCGGGCGGCGTTGCTGGAGCGGTTGGCGCCCTGTCAGTCGCCGCTGGAGATCACCGCGGCGAAACCCTATGTCATCATGCTGCTGGGGGTGAACGGGTCGGGCAAAACGACCACGGCGGCCAAACTGGCCGAGCGTTTTCGTCGCGCGGGCTGTCGTGTGGTGTTGGGGGCGGCCGACACATTTCGGGCGGCGGCGGTTGAACAACTGCAAGTGTGGGGAGCACGGATCGGGGCGGAGGTGATCGCCCAGCCGCCGTCCAGGCAGGGGGGCGCCGATCCGGCCGCCGTCGCGTTCGACACCGTGCAGGCCGGCGTGGCCCGGGGCGCGGACGTGATCTGTCTGGATACGGCCGGCCGGCTGCACACCAAATCCAACCTGATGGAGGAGTTGAAAAAAATCGTCCGCGTGGTCGGCAAGGCGCTGCCCGGGGCGCCGCACGAACGGTTGCTGGTGCTCGATGCGACTGTGGGACAGAACGGCCTGGCGCAGGCGAGATATTTTCATGAGGCCGTCGGTGTGACGGGCGTGGTCGTCACCAAGCTGGACGGCACCGCGAAGGGCGGGATTCTCGTGGCCATCGCGCACGAACTGAACGTGCCGATTCGCTGCATCGGTGTGGGTGAATCGGCGGAGGATCTGGTCGATTTTAACGCGGAGCAGTTTGTGGAGGCGTTGTTGGGTAAAGAGGGTGATCAGGTAATGAGGTGACTGGGGGAAGGAGAGGCCCTTGCCATTTCTTTTCCGCATGACCGCGTAACCTGATCACCTAATCACCCGATCACCTTTTTTGCTCTTCCCCATACGCGACGACCCGGTTCTTCCCCTCGTCTTTGGCCCTGTACAGCGCGGTGTCCGCGCAGCGGATCAACTCCTCCGGTGTCTTGGCGTCGTCCGGGTAGGTGGCGAGGCCGATGCTGATGGTCAACCGTTCATAGCCCTCCAGCAGCTGGTGGCTGATCGTCATGGCCGCCACTTCTTCGCAAATGCGCTGGGCGATCCCGCGCGCCTCCGCTCTGCCGGTTTGCGGCAGGACGACCGTGAACTCCTCGCCGCCGTAGCGGGCCGCGACATCGATCGCCCGGATCGAGCCGTGTACGCAGCGCGCAATGGCCTTCAGCGCCTCGTCGCCGGCCTGGTGGCCGTAGGTGTCGTTGAGCAGCTTGAAGTCGTCCAGGTCCATGATGGCGAGCGACATGGCCGTGTTGTGCCGCTTGGACCGTTCGATCTCCTCAATCAGCCGTTCATGAAAGTAGCGGCGGTTGAGGAATCCGGTCAGCGGGTCGGTGATGGAGATGCGTTTGAGCTCCTCCGTCTGCTGTTGAAACTCGACGCGCTCGATGGCCACGGAGGCGCAGGTGGCGAGCGTGGTGAGCAGGCTGATCTCCTCCTCGCCGAACGCGGCGCCCGATGTTTTGTCGGCGAGATTGAGGACGCCGATCGTCCGGCCGTCCAGCTTCATCGGCAGGCTGATGAACGCCTTGGTCTTGTAGCGGGGGCGTTTTTCCCGCTGGACCCGGCCGTCCGTCTCAAGATCGGCCACCACGAGCGGCGCGCCGGTGGCGAAGACTTTCCCGGCGATGCCGTCGCCGGGGCGGATCCGGATCTGCTCGACGATTTTCCGGTTCACGCCGGTGATCGCCTTGATGACCAGCGCGCGCTGCTCGTCGTCGAGCATCATCAGCGAGCCCTGTTCCGCCCCGACCAGGCGGGTCATTTCGCTCACGATGGTCTCGCAGAGCTGTGCCGCGTCGAGTGTTTTGCCGATTTTGTCGATGGCCGCGGTCAGGGCGGCCACATGTTGACGGTGATGGTCCAGCCGCTGGTGCAGGGCGTGGTTTTCGAGCGTCAGCGAAAAATGGGCGCAGAAACTGCCCAGCAAGGCGACGTCATCGCGGGTCAGGGGCGTGTCGAAGAGGGCGAGGATCGCGCCAGGGGGGGTGGTCCGCGTCAACGGAAAGAGGTGCACCAAACTGATCGAGTCGGGCAGGCCGCTTTTCAGCAGTTCAAACACGACCTCGCAGGAGGTCGGTTTGGGATCGTCCAAAAACCGCCGGAACAATCCTTCGGTTGTATTCACCCGCAGGCGGGCCAGGAGCTCGCGTTTCTCCCCGAACAGTTCGACCGGGGCGAACGCGGCGGCGTCGGTCGCCTCCGATCCGCCTGCGGCGGACAGCACGGCCGCGGTGCGGATATTGAACAGGACGCCCAGGGCGTTGAGCACCAGCGCATAGAGCTGGCGGCGCGACTCTTCATCACGGATTTCTTCAAAGAGCGACAGGAGGGTCAGCAGGCGGCTGAGTTTCAGTTCGGAGCGGTTCCGCAGGCTGATGTTTTCAAAAAACGTCTGGCCGATTTTCTCAAGCAGGCCGGTCGTTTGCGCGAGGAGGGGGGATTCTTTCAACCGGGCGTGGTGCAATTCATTCAGCAGCGGGGCCGGATCGCCGGGAAGCCGGTCGGCCAGTTCGCGCAATTTGACAATCGACTCGAAGGAGGTGAAGCGCTTGCCGCCCAGCAGCACGATGTCGTGTGTGGTGTTGTGAAAGATCGGCAGGGCAAAAACCTGCAGGCCCGCATAGCAGGTAAACGCGATCGGCTCCTGTCGCTCGGCCGCAGCGGCAAGCTGTTTGCCGCAATGGGCATGGCAGGAGGCGGCGTGGCCGTACTGGTGCTGGAGGAGCCCGCAAATGGGGTGGTCGTGGCTGGGGTCGCAGGCGGGGGCGGAAAGGGCAATCCGGCCGTGGGCGTCATACGTGACCACAGACAGGCCGGTGGCCGCGGCGATCCCTTCCTGGATCTCCCGCCAGTGAGTCCACGCCTCGCTGTCCACGTACGCGCCCTCCCGGTCTCGACCGGTCGTTCCTCGCCGAAAATATCGACGACGAAGTTGTGGCACTATACGCCCGGAATTTCGATGATGTCAAGGTAAAAACAGGTTGCCAGAACCCCTTGAAATATTGTAGGTTGTTGGACGGCTGTTTTTGGTGATCCCCTGCGTCTTTAGCGGCGGGGAGGCCTGCGGCCCATCGATCCCATGGCATCCTTTGAGCTGACCGCATCCTTCGAGCCACGCGGTGATCAGGGCGCGGCTATAGACCACCTTGTTGAGGGGATTCAATCAGGGTGTCGCGATCAGGTGCTGCTGGGCGTGACCGGCTCCGGAAAGACCTTCACCCTCGCCAATGTGATCGCCCGGGTGCGGAAGCCGACACTGGTCATGGTGCACAACAAGACCCTGGCCGCGCAGCTCTATCACGAGTTTCAGCGGTTTTTCCCCCACAACGCCGTCAACTATTTCGTCAGTTACTACGACTATTACCAGCCGGAAGCCTACCTGCCGCAGACCGACACCTACATTGCGAAGGAGACGATGATCAACGACGCCATCGACCGGATGCGGCACGCGGCGACGACGGCGCTGTTCGAACGGACCGACGTGATCATTGTGGCGTCGGTCTCCTGCATTTACGGCCTCGGGTCGCCGGAAGCCTACCACGGGATGCTCATCGCGCTTGAAGAGGGCATGACGATCGGCCGGCGGGAACTGCTCGCCCGGCTCGTCGAGATCCAGTACCGGCGCAGTGATGACGCCCTTGAGCGCGGCGCCTTTCGCGCGCGCGGCGACGTGATCGACATTGTGCCCGCCTCGCAGGAGGGCCGGAGCATTCGGGTCGAGCTGTTCGGCGACCGGGTGGAGACGCTGGCCGAACTCGATCCGCTGCGCGGCGTCGTCCTGCGGCGGTTGTCCAAGGTCGCGATCTATCCGGGCAGCCATTATGTGATTTCGCCGGAACGGATGGAGCGGGCGCGGCTGGGCATCGAAGCGGAACTGGAGGCGCGGATCGCCGAGTTTACCGCGGCCGGCCGGCTTGTGGAGGCGCAACGGATCGAGCAACGGACGCGGTTTGATCTGGAAATGATCCGCGAGATCGGCTACTGCCAGGGGATCGAAAATTATTCCCGTCACCTCAGCGGCCGCCGGCCCGGCGAGCCGCCGCCCACGCTGCTGGATTATTTTCCCAAGGATTTTCTCCTGGTGATCGATGAGAGCCACGCCACGATTCCCCAGATCGGCGGGATGGCCGAGGGCGATCGCGCCCGCAAGCGCAACCTGGTCGATTTTGGTTTCCGCCTGCCGTCGGCGTTCGATAACCGGCCGTTGACCTTTGCCGAGTTCGAACGGATGATTCACCAGGTGATCGCGGTGTCGGCCACGCCGGGCGGGTACGAGTTGCGGCGCGCCGCCGGCCGCGTGGTGGAACAGATCGTCCGACCCACGGGGTTGCTGGATCCACGGGTGGAGGTGCGGCCGGCCACGGGCCAGGTGGATGATCTGCTCGATGAAATCCGCCGGCGGGCCGAACACGGGGAGCGTGTGCTGGTGACGACGCTGACCAAGCGGATGGCGGAGGACCTGACCGAGTACTACCACGAACTGGGCGTGCGGGTGCGGTACCTGCACTCCGACATCGACGCGCTGGAGCGGATGGAGATCATTCGCGAACTCCGCCTGGGCAAATTCGACGTGTTGGTGGGGATCAATCTGTTGCGGGAGGGGCTCGACCTGCCCGAAGTGTCGCTGGTGGCGATTCTGGACGCCGACAAGGAGGGCTATCTGCGCTCGGAGACGTCGCTGATCCAGACGGCGGGCCGCGCGGCGCGCCACCTGAACGGCACCGTGTTGTTCTATGCGGACAAGATGACCGGCTCGATGCGCAACGCCATCGGCGAGATGAACCGCCGGCGGACGGTGCAGGAGGCCTACAACCGGCGGGAGGGCATCACGCCGACTTCGATCACGAAGGACATTCCGGGACCGATCCTGGCGGCGTATGAGGCCGACTATTCAACCGTGCCGATCGCGGCCGAACCCGCCGAAGAAGTCAGCCCGGAACAGTTGCCCGCTCTTATCGAGTCGCTGCGGGAGCAGATGAAGCAGGCGGCGCAACGATTGGCGTTTGAAGAAGCGGCGCGCCTGCGCGACCGGATCAACACGCTCTCCGAACGCGCGCTGGAGAGAGAAAGCGGATTAGGGATTAATGAAGAAAAGACGGGGTAAGGATTAGGGAAGGGACACAAGAGGCGAGTCTACGCTTGTTTATAGAGATAGATCGCAAGGATGATGCCGAGCACGCTGAGCAGGTTCAGGGAGAATGAAAACCCAAAGGTGATGTTGAACAACTCAAAATTCAGCGTGAAGGGGCTGATGCCGGGATGAATGGTCCGGATGAACGCCTCACTGAGCGGTCCGCTGCTCGTCGCATGCCGGAGGATCTCGGCGAGGATCGCGCCCAGATAGCCCCCGATGATCACGAAAAGGAAGAAGAGCCCCGGCCCCTTTTTTAAGCCCGCCATCAGCTGTGTGGTGTGCGCGTTATGAACATGGTGTTGATCGCATTGCGCTCAGCAATGCCGCGTACAGTAATAATCTTTTCCCGCCGTCTTGTCAAGGTACCGGCTCCCAAATCGAAAACACTGGAGACTTTATTGACAAGCCCCGGGGCTTCCTTTATAATGAGCCCTTATATTTCAGAGAGTTGACGCGTGGTTGGCACGGTGAACACGCACGGTGAACACGATGGACCGACGGAGCGTGGTGCAGCGCGTTCCGTGCGGGGGGCACCCATTGAGTGACCTTCATCATCAACAGCAGCGCCCGACGGGCACGGTTCGGGCAGAAAGCGTGGCACATGCGGTTTCCGATTCAGTTGACGTGGTCGATCACCAAACATCTGGTTAAAAACCGGCTCAAGGGGCGGAAGCGCTTCCCCCTGGTGCTGATGCTCGAACCGCTGCACGCGTGCAATCTGGCGTGTGACGGCTGCGGCCGCATCCGGGAGTACAAGGAGACGATCCGGGAAAAAATGACGCTGGAGGAATGTCTGGGCGCGGTTGACAGCTGCGATTCCCCGATCGTGTCGGTCTGCGGCGGCGAACCGCTGATCTACCCCGATATCGTCGGGCTGGTGAATGGCATCGTCGATCGCAAACGGCACCTCTATCTGTGCACGAACGCCATCGGGTTGGAAAAGTTTCTGCCGAAGTTCCCCAAGAGCCCCTATTTCACCATCAATGTGTCGATGGACGGTCTCGAACAGACGCACGACGTGACCCGTGGACGGAAGGGGCTCTATCAGATCGATCTGACGGCGATCAAGACGGCCAAGGCGCAGGGGTTCCGGGTGATCACCAACACCACCGTTTACAAAGAGACCGACATGGCCGAGATCGAGGGGCTGTGCAAGGAACTGACCGCGGCCGGTGTCGACGGCATGTTGATCGCGCCGGGCTACGCCTATCAGGCCATCCATGATGATATTTTTCTGGACCGCCAGGGCATTTACGACAAATTCCGCCGGTTGTCGGGATGGAGCAAGCGGTTTCGTTTCATGAATACCCCGTTGTATCTGGAGTTCCTGCGCGGGGAACGGCACTTTGACTGCACGCCGTGGGGCAATCCCACCGTCAACCCCAAGGGGTGGAAGGGGCCCTGTTATCTGATCACCGACCGCCACTACAACAGCTATGAGGAATTGATGGCCCAGACGGATTGGGAAAAATTCGAGCGCCGGGAGGATCCCCGGTGTGCCAATTGCATGATGCACTGCAGCGTGGAGCCGACCGTCATGCGCGAAACCGGCGGCAGCATGCGCGATGCGATGGTCATGCTCAAATGGAATCTGACCTGACGGGTCCCCGCGTGCAGCAGACTCCCGGTGAACAACTTCGTTCCTCTTCCGCCCCGCCGAGCAGGCGGCCGTTGAAGGCGCTCTGGTCCAGAATGTCCTCGTGGATCGGGAACACGCCGGCGCGCGGTCATCGGAGCGGGCGAAACGGCCGGGAAGGCCGCGAACGCGCGGTCAATGAACGGGACGGGGGACCGGAGGGGTTCGAGCTTCGCGAGGTTCGATCAACCGGCGAGGACCACGCCCGTTCGGCCGGCCGGCTGGATGACGCCGTCAACCGGGCGGCCGCTTATCTACTGACGGTGCAGAACCCGTCCGGCGGCTACTGGGCCGGCGAGTTGGAAGCCGATTCCACGCTGACGTCCGAATACCTGATGCTGCGCCGCTTCATCGGCAAGGTCGATCCGTTGCGTGAGAAAAAAGCGGTGCGCTATTTGATCGAAAGTCAATCGCCTGACGGGTCGTGGAATATTTTTCACGACGGTCCCGGCAATATCAGCGCGACGGTCAAGGCCTATTTCGCCCTGAAGCTGTGCGGGGTGGCGGCCGACGAACCCTTCATGGCGAACGCGCGCAGGTGGATTCTCGCCCATGGCGGGGCCGGGGAGGTCAATGTCTTCACCCGGATTGCGCTGGCGTTGTTCGGCCAGTTCACCTGGCGGGCGATTCCGGTCATGCCGGTGGAATTGATCCTGCTGCCCCGGTGGTTCTACTTCAATATTTTTTCGGTGTCCTACTGGTCCCGCACCGTGATGGTGCCGCTGCTGATCATGTACGCCCACCGGCCCCTGCGCCCGGCGCCGCCGTCCGCGGCGATTGATGAACTGTTCCTGCAGCCCAGGGAGTCGATCCGGCTCAAGCGCGACCGGCGCTGGGTGACGTGGCGGAATGTGTTCCTGCTCGTCGATTCCCTGTTACGCTGGTATGACCGGCATCATCTGAAGGGGCTCCGCTGCCGCGCGATGGGGCGGGCCGCGGACTGGATGGTCGAGCACATGCGGGGATCCGGCGGCCTGGGCGCGATCTATCCGGCCATGGCCAATTCGGTGGTGGCGTCGCTGTCGCTGGGGCGTTCGGTGAATGATCCCCTCGTGAGCAAGGCGCTGGGCGAGATCGAGGAGCTGGAGAGCAGCGACGAGCACCGGCTGCATCTGCAGCCCTGCCATTCCCCCATCTGGGACACCTGCCTGACGATCAACACGCTGGTCGAAGCCGGGTTCGATCGCGATCACCCGGCGTTGGTCAAGGCGTCGGAATGGATGCTGAACAAACAGATCCGCCGGACCGGCGATTGGCAGGCGCACCGCCCCCACGCGCAGCCGGGCGGGTGGTATTTCCAGTTTGAAAACGAATTTTATCCCGATATCGATGACACCGCCGTGGTGCTCATGGCGCTGGGCAAGGTGATCCTGCCCGATGAGGAATGGAAGCGGCGGGAGATGCTGCGCGGATTCCGGTGGTTGCTGGCGATGCAGGGCCGGGACGGCGGCTGGGGCTCGTTCGACGCCGACAACAACAAACTCATCCTCAATCATATTCCGTTTGCCGACCACGGCGCGTTGCTTGATCCGAGCACGGCCGATCTGACCGGCCGCGCATTGGAAGCCATGGGCGTCCTGGGGTTTGACGTGACCTACCCGCCGGCGGCCCGCGGGATCGCCTTTTTAAAGGCCAATCAGGAAACCACCGGGGCATGGTACGGCCGGTGGGGCGTCAATTATATTTACGGCACCTGGTCGGCTCTGGCGGGCTTGCGCATGATCCATGAAGAGATGGATCAGCCGTATATCCGCCGTGCGGCGGGGTGGCTCATCTCGGTGCAGAACGAAGACGGCGGATGGGGGGAGACGTGCGAGTCCTACGCCAATCCCGCCCTTGCGGGCGTCGGGCCAAGCACCGCATCGCAAACGGCCTGGGCGGTGATGGGTCTGCTGCACGCGGGCGAGGTCAATCATCCGGCGGTGAGGGCCGGGGTGGACTACTTGCTGCGCCATCAGCAGCCGGATGGCGCGTGGGAGGAGCGGGCGTTTACAGGCACCGGTTTCCCGCGCGTGTTTTATCTGCGGTATCACATGTACTGCAAATATTTTCCGTTGTGGGCCCTGGCCCTCTATGGCAATCTCAGCGGCGGCGGACAGATGGTCACGGCGGCCATTCGTGATCAACACCGGCTCTCCGGTTTCTATCGGGTCGGTTCCGCCCATTCGACTGCTTCCTCCCGCTGACGTCTCCTCCGGGGTGGTCGTGCGGCCCTGCTGTCACGTGGTTGCTTCATCCATCCTTCCCCTCATGACATGCCCGATGACTTGCAATGCCATGCTTGGAGTCTGACGGTGACGGCGGCCGGCACTCCCACAATAGGCGGGTGGCTTGTCTGCGTGGCCACTGCGCATGAACGGCATCCGCTCATGCGTCCGCTGGGGTTGACTCGGGCCGGGGACGCTGATGCGGCGCCGCTCTTCGGGGGACGGGCGGGGAACCACCGGGTGATGGTGGTGCAGACCGGCATCGGGCCGAAGCGGGCGCACGGGGCTGTTGTCCATCTGTTGGAGCATTGGAGGCAGGAGGAAGGATGCCTGGGGGTGATTTCCATCGGGGTCTCCGGCGGTCTTCACCCGTCATTGCCGTCGGGCGCGGTCGTGATCGGCGATTGCTGGGCGCGGGTGGAGGGGGGCCGGTTCGATGGTGTCCGGACCATCGGGCCGCCGGCCGATCGGGGGTTGTGCGGGGTGGCGCTTCGCGCTGCGGACGCGTGCGGGATGACGGCGCGCACGGGGGTTCTGGTGACGGTCGATCATCTGGCCGGCGCCGTGGATGAAAAACGGGCGCTGGCCGTGCGGACGACCGGGCTGGCGGTCGATATGGAAAGCGGGGCCGTTGCAGAAGCGGCCATGGCCGCGGGAATTCCCGTGGTCGCCGCCCGGGTGATTTTGGATCCGCTTGACGAGGCGTTGGACATACCGCCGGAGCGTTTTTTGCGTCCGGACGGCTCGTTTTCAATTTGGAAAAGCGGTTTTGCGGCGGCGGCCAGGCCGGCGCAACTGCCGGCGTTGTGGAGCCTCGGCCGCCGGAGCAGCCGGGCGATGGCGCTGCTGGGCCGGTGGTTGTGCCGGATGCTGGAAGAGGTCTGATCGGCTTGACATCATGGTGACAATCCGTTATTATGCCGCGGTTTGCAACAGATTTGATATTCCCTTTGATTGGAACGGCGCTGGCGGGCTGAATAAATGCGGCGGCATCAGCGTCTGATACGTAGGGTCGAAGCAGGCGGTGCGCGGCGGGGGCAACCCGCACCAACCCACGGATCAGAAGGGAGGGATGAGCGGGTCGCAGCAGTGGGGGAGGACGCGCTCAGCCTGACAAACATGGCGTCGAAAGAGTCGGCGCAGTCTCCAAGCAGGGGCAAGCAAGGGAACGCAACAAGCAAGACTATCACTCACAGTGGAGGGTACAGAACCATGGTCAAGCACGTGATCAAAGCAAGCGCAGTGTTGGTCGTCATTGCCGTCATGGGCGCGGCTGTCGCCATCTCGGCGGAAAAGGATCCGTTGGCCTCTCGCGTACCTGCGGATCAGCTCGCGGATGCCAAGAAGGCGAAGAATCCCTTTCAGGGCAATGCTGCGGCGCTGGCTGAAGGCAAGGCCATTTTTGAGGGCAAGGGCACCTGCTTTACCTGTCACGGCATGGCTGGCAAGGGAGACGGCCCGGCGGCCACCGGTCTTGATCCGTCGCCGCGCAATTTCAGCAATCCGGCGTTTGACAAGGCCAAAACAGCCGGCGAGATGATGTGGGTGCTCAAGAACGGCAGCGCGGGCACGGCCATGATTCCGGTCGTGGGATCGGTGATCACGGAAGAAGAGGGTTGGAAGGCGATCCTCTACGAGCGCAGCCTCGGCGGCGAGAAATAACGATCGCCGTGCAGTCCGGTGATGGTGTTGCGCCGGATGCGATGATTCAAGGCGTTTGACAGTTGAGTGAGGCGAGGGGGGAAGCCGGGATGGCTTCCCCTCTCTGTTTTAAAGGGCGGGAGAACGAGGCGGTCATGACAAGCGTGTTGAGCGGGACGCATGACGCCGGTGGGCACATACACAGATTCCTCGACGGCTCCACGGACGATACCGACGATGATCGAAGTTGACCAGTTGACCAAGCGATACGGGTCCCTGACCGCCATCGAGGCCGTGACCTTCCGGGTTGAGCCGGGTGAGGTGCTGGCGTTTCTGGGGCCGAACGGCGCGGGCAAGACGACCACGATGCGGATCCTCACCGGCGCGTTGCCGGCCACCTCCGGCCATGCGCGCGTGGCCGGATACGATATCGATGAATCCCCCCTCGAGGTCAAGCAGCGGATCGGATATTTGCCGGAGACCCTGCCACTCTATCCGGAGATGACCGTGACGGAGTATCTGCGGTACGTGGCCCGGATCAAGGGGGTGGCTCGCGGCGGGCTCCGCCGGTCGGTCGATGTGGCGGTGGAGCGCTGCGCGCTGGGACAGGTTCGCGGCCGCCTGATCGGCAACCTGTCGCGTGGGTACCGGCAGCGCGTGGGACTGGCGCAGGCGTTGATTCATGATCCGCCCGTGTTGATTCTCGATGAACCGACCGGCGGCCTGGATCCCAAGCAGATCATCGAGATCCGGGAGCTCATCAAGACGCTGGCCGGCGCGCACACGGTGATTCTCAGCACGCACATCCTTCCCGAAGCGACGGCCATCTGCCAGCGGGTGGTCATTATTCACAAGGGACGGGTGGTGGCGGTGGATACGCCGGAGCGGCTGGCGGCGCAACTGCGCGGGTCGGAACAGGTGAAGATCGCCCTGCGCCGCCCGACTGAAGCGTTGCGTACGGCGGTGGCCGGACTGCCCGGCGTGCTGGCGGTGTTGCCGGAGGCGCCGGCGGGCGCGGTTCGTGATGACGGCGCGACGGTGTGGCTGATCGATTGCGAACAGGGTCGTGACGTGCGGGAGGCGGCGGCCCGTCTCATTGTCGGCGCCGATGGCGGACTGGTGGAGTTGTCCGCGATGGCGATGTCGCTGGAAGAGGTGTTCCTGCAGTTGACGACCGATGCGCCGGCCCGCCCGGATCGGCTCGATGACGTCCCGGCCGCCGGTCTGAACGATGCCTCCCCCCCGCGTGGGTCGGCGCAATTTGCCCAACAGTCAAAGGACACGGAATGAGCAAGCTGCTGGCTGTGTGTGCGAGGGAATTGCGCTCCCTCCTGGTCTCCCCCATCGCCGCCGTCTGCGTGGCGATGTTCCTGCTGGTGACGGGCTATTTGTTTTATACCATTGTGATTGCAGCCAGCGTGCAAACCCGGATGATGCTCCGGATGCAGCAAATGGCGCCGCAATTGAACATCAATGAGATGATTCTGGCGCCGTCGCTGCGCAATTTCAGCGTTATTCTATTGCTGATCGTGCCGCTTCTCACGATGCGGTTGATCGCGGAGGAGCGGAAGCAAAAGACCAGCGAACTGCTGTTGACCTCTCCGGTGACCGTCGCACAGCTCATTCTCGGGAAATATCTCGCCGTGCTGGCGTTGTACGGCGTCATGCTCGGGTTGACGCTCTACATGCCGCTGCTGCTCGGCCGGTTCGGTCCCGTCGTCTGGTGGCCGGTGTTCTCCGGCTACCTCGGCCTGTTCCTCGTGGGCGCCGTGTTCCTGGCCGTCGGGCTGCTGGCCTCGGCGCTCACCGAAAACCAGATGATCGCCGCCATCATCAGTTTTTCCCTCCTGATTGTGATGTGGCTCCTGGGCTGGGTGGGGGCCGTGACGGCCGATACCCAGACGGGCCCGTTGCTGACGTATCTGTCGCTGCTGGAACACTTGAATAATTTTCTGGCCGGATTGATCGACACGAAGGATGTCGTCTACCTGTTGGGATTGATCGCGGTCAGCCTGTTTCTGGCGCATCGCGTTGTGGAGTCCCAGCGATGGCGGTAGCGGGCGGCGGAGGGTGGACGCGCTGGGCGGGCGCGATCGGGTTGATCGTTGCCGTCGGGGGGGTGGGTGTTGATCTGTTCTGGCCGCAACGCCCCCTCGTGAGCGGTGCGCTGGAATTGTTGGCGGTGGCGTGCCTGGCGGCGTATGTGACGGCGCATTTCCAGGTGATTCGAGCCGCGGCGTTCGGGCGGGCGGCCCGCCTGGGATTGCATGGCGGACTGTTGCTGCTGGTCTTTCTCGCGGTGATCGTGCTGGTGAATGTGCTGGCGGTGCGTCACAATCTCCGCTGGGATTTGTCCGGGTCGGGTCAATTTTCGCTGTCGCCGCAGACGGTCAAAATTCTGAAGGGGCTTGACCGCGACGTGACCGTGACGCTGTTTGTGCAGGACCTCGGGCCGACCAAGGGGGTGCTCCATGCATTGGTCGACAGCTATCAACAGTACACGCGGCGGCTGACGGTCATCTATGTCGATCCCGAAAAACGGCCGGCCGTCGCCAAACAGTACGGGGTGACCCAGTACGACACGGTGGTGTTCGAGAGCGGCGGACAGGAGAGCCGTGTGCGCCTGTTGGGCCCGGAGGATCTCGACAACCGTGAACAACTCTTTACCAATGCCTTGATTCGCGTCCTGCGCACGGAGAAAAAACGGATTGCCTTTCTGGAGGGGCACGGCGAGCACGCCCTCGATGACGCGGGCCAGTCCGGTTTTTCAGCCGTGAAGGAGGGCCTTGAGCGGGAGGGGTATGAGGTCGTCGGCCTGTCGCTGGCGCAGCAGGGATCGGTCCCGGAGAAGATCACCGCGCTCGTGATCGGCGGGGCGACCAAATTCATGGCGCCTCAGGAGATGGAGGCGGTGCGGGGTTATCTGAACAAGGGGGGGCGGTTGCTGGTCCTGGCCGATCCGTTGACGGCCACGGGCATCGAACCGCTGCTGGCCGACTGGGGCGTGACGCTGGATCAGGATTTGGTGATTGAAACCTCCATCAGCCTGTTCGGGGCGGGGTTGGAGATGGTGGTGGCACGCACTTATTCCAAAACGCATGTGGTGACCAGGGAGTTTTCGCTGAACACCGCATTTCCGGCGGTCCGAAGCCTCCGGTTCGACGCGGCGAAGGCGAGTACCTTTTCGCATGAGAACCTGGTGACGACCAGCGACAAAAGCTGGGGGGAAACCGATCTGAAAAACCAGCAGGTCGAGTTTGACCGTTTGAGGGACCTCAAGGGGCCGCTGGTTCTTGCCCTGGCGGTGCAAACGGCCCCTCCCCAACAGGGACAGCCGCCGCCGGCGCCCGCCGCGTCCACGCCGTCCAGCGCGGCCCGTCTGGTGGTGTTTGGCGACTCTGATTTTGCCACCAATGGGTTCTTTCGTTTGTATGGCAACGGCGATCTCCTGCTCAATGTCATCAACTGGCTGGGGGCTGATGAAGAGGCCATTTCGATCCGGCCCAAGGAAGCCAATGCGAGTCCTCTCATCCTGAGCGATGAACAGGAAGGGATCTTCTTCTGGGTGTCCGTGGTGGTCATGCCCGGCGCGGCCTTGCTGGCGGGATTGGTCGCATGGCAATGGCGGCGGCGATTATAGACTTTGTTCGGCGAAGGGCGTATTCCTGATGGCCAATCCGGCTGGTAGAGCGGCATGGTGGCGCCGGTGGCGCATGTTGCTGCTGTGGGTCGGCGTGCTGCTGGGTTTGGTCGCCTATTTGCGGCTCGTGGATCTGCCCCGTGAGCGGACGACAGGTGATGCGCCGGGACAGGCGGACCTGCTGCTGGCGTTTGATCCTACCGCCGCAACGGCCCTGGAATTGAAGACGTCCGACACGACGATTGCGCTGACGAAGGATCAGGCCGGCGCCTGGCAGATTCTGTCTCCCGTTGCGACCGTTGCCGATCAGGAGGCGGTACGATCCCTGCTGCTGCAGGTGACTCGTGCCAGACGATTGCGCGTGATCGAAGACAACCCGACCGCCTTGGGGCCCTATGGTTTGGATCCCGCGCCGGTGATCCTGAAGATCACCATCGGCGGGGGGGAGCGCCGGCTCGATGTCGGCGATAAGAGTCCGGTCGGGTCATCCGTGTATGTGCGTGTGTGGCCGGCGGCGGAGGCCGGTCGTGAGGGGCCCGTCTGGCTGGCGCCGATTGAGGTCAGAGAGGCGGCGACGAAGACGCTCTATGATTTGAGAAAGAAGGAGCTGTTCGATATGGCCGCGGGGAGTGTCACGGCATTGGAACTCCGGTATCCCGGTCAATCCCCTCCCGTGATCCGGCTGGAGCGGCACGCGGCCGCGGGCAAGACGGCGGGTCCTATCACCGGGTGGTCGTTGGTGACGCCCGTCCGGGCGGCCGCGGATGATCAGGCGGTCGACGCGCTGCTCAAGCAGATCAGTTCGCTTCGCGCCTCGGCGATACTGGATACAGGGAAGGCGGAGAAACTGGCCGGATTCAAGCGGCCGAAAGTGGAGATCGTCATGCGGGGGGGGGAGCATTCGACCTCGGTTCGTCTTTTTTTCCCGTTGAGCGAGGAGGCGGCTTACGCCGTGACCACTCCGGAGGCGCCGCTCTACCAGGTGGATCGACAGACCGTCCTGCAGTTTGAACGAACGGTGTTTGATCTGCAGGATAAGCGGGTGGCGCAGATCAGGCCGGAGGGGGTGCAACGTCTTGTGGTTGAGCAACCGGCAGGGCGCTACCAGCTTGTGAAGGGGGGGGGCGAAGCCTGGATGTCGAACGGGCAACCCCTTTCAAAAGAGGCCGAGGAGTCGCTGCAGAAGTTTCTGAAGGAGCTCTGGCTGGCCAAGGTGGAGAAAATTGCAGGGAGCACCGCCTCGGCATGGCCGAAACTTGGTTTAACCACCGGCGCGATCGTAATCACACTATTTAGTGGTGATAATTCCACCATACAACCGGTGGTGGTCAGGCTTGGTAAGAAGGAAGGGGAGCTCCTATATATAAGGAGGGGGGATGAAATAGAAAGTTATATCACTCCGTCTCCGCTCAGGGATCTGCTGCCAGATATGAAGTATTTCACTAATTAAATCAATGTATTATGGTTTTTTTATTTGAAGGGATTTTGAGTGGTCTTGAGGGGGGATTTTCAAGGGTTGACAATTGGAATTCCGCTCCGGTAGGATGGTCCCCGTTCGTGGATAGGCCCGTGTCTCGGGGGAGACACGGGGAAGAAGGGGGGCGGTATGGTTCACAGCTGGGCGGGCTGTCTGAAGGGCCTGATCACGCGTAAAAATGTTCTCCTCAGTTTCGGGGGGGTGGCTCTCCTTGCTATGGGTCTCTACCATGGGGGAGCCGTGATTGGGGGCGAATTGGCACCCTCCACCGAACTGACCGAAGTGACTCCATTTCCGCCAGTGGTTGTGGCGGATGTGGAAGCTGTGCGGGAGAGTTCAGAGCAGGCCATTGGCGCATCCGGGGAATACCAGGCCGTTGATATTGGAACGGTCCATCAATGGCTGGCCGATTATCGAACCGGTCTGACCCTGCCCCAGAAACGGCAGCTGGCGGAGTCGCTTTACTATGAAAGCCAGCGTTACGGATTTCAACCGGCCCTCGTCATGGCCTTGATCGCCACGGAAAGCTCAGTGTTTAATTGGTCCAGATCCGAGCAAGGCGCGGTCGGGTTGATGCAGTTGTCCCCGACCACGGCCGAGGCGATGGTGCGCGAATGGTCGGCGTCCGGTGTCCGGGTGCGCTGGAGCGGGGAGGAGACCCTGTTTGACCCGGTCATCAATCTCAGGCTGGGATTGGGGTATCTCTCACAGCTCGTCCAGCAGTTCGGCGATATGAAGACGGCGTTGACCGCCTACAATTACGGTCCAACCCGCGTGTCCGAATGGCTGGCCGAATGCAGAACCCTTCCGGTTTCTTATGCCAATCGGGTGATCAGTCTATCCAAGGAACTTCGCGACCAATCGCAAGTGGAAGAAAGCGCGCTCGGCAATCAGCAAGCCTGACGAACCCGCCGGGGGGCATGATCGCCCCATCCATGAAAAGAGACGACCGATCATGCTAGGGTGACCGGGTGTCGGGCGTTCCCTCCATTCAGACCATACAATCGTCTCTAGCCATAGGGATGACCTGCCTGTGTTTGACGGTTTCCGGCTGCGGGGTCAGCACGGAGATCCATGCCCGCACGCTGCACGAACGCGATCAATACCGCGATCGCGCGGGGCAGGCGGAGGCGGAGGCCGCCGCCCAACGGCGGCAGGCGGTTCAACTGCAGGCCGCCGTCATGGAACAGCGACAAACCAACGACAGCCTGAAGGCCCGGGTGACCGAACTCGAGGCCCAAACCGCCGATCAGGGCCTGGCCCAGGAAGCCCTCTCTCAGCAACTCCGCGCCGTGACGGCTGAACGGGAGGAGTTGCTCCTCAAGCTTGATGAGAGCGAGCCGCCGCATTCACCCTCTTCGGCATCGCAGCCCCCGGACGGAACCGGTCACCCAAAAGGGAGGCCGCAGGAAGGGGGGGCTGACAGGGGAGGGGGTGCACAACGACTGGCGACCGCACTTCATGATGCCATCGAGGCCGGTCATGTGACTATGCGTTCCCTTGCCGACGGACTGGTGCTGCAACTGGCGGCATCATTCCTGTTTATGTCGGACAAGGCGGTGCTGACGACCGAGGGACAACGAACATTGTCGATCGTGACAACGACCCTGGCCGTTGCTCGACCCCGTCGGCTGCAGATTCGGATGGGTGTGAATGGCGGCGGAGAAAGCGGAAGGGCGGATCAGGAGAGCAGCGTCCGACTGGTGGTCTTCAACCGGGGGATGGCGCTCCTCCGGCAGTGTGATGCCGGCGGCCTCGTATCATCCGAGCTGGTGCTGGTCGCCCTTTCAGAAGATAAGACCACCACAATACAGGCCTCTCCCCCCCCCGCGCAACCGGTCCGTCAGGATGAAATTCAGATCGTGGTTGACTGGTCGGCGGCCCCATGATTTGACGAGAGTTTCGAGGTTGTGGCGACGCCCATTTTTTGTTGACATTACAGACCCCCTATGCTATAAGTGTGGCCTTATTCGGCAGAAAGATTTGGTTTTATATCGGTATCGGATGCGGCCTCTGTTGATCGACGGTTCTATGGTGTGTGCGCTGTGCTGGGGAAAAACAACGGCGCAAGAGGCCGAATGAACCGCCGGCGGATCTGGCGGGTGCTGCTGCTGTTGGGAGCGATGCTCGGGGGTGGGGCATGGGATGGCTCAGTGGCGCTGGCGATGCACGAGGTCGATCATCGGTTGACCATCTACGGCACTGTCAGGGACGCCCAGGGCAAGCCGGTCGCCGACGCCCGTGTGATCATCAGCGCAACGCGCTTGGGAGAGGGCGCCACGGCGTTTACCGACCGGCAGGGCTACTATGAATCGACCCTCCATGTTCATGACACCGATCTGGGCGAACCGATTGAGGTCTCCACTGGCGATGACACCAAACGGATCTCGGCCGAATTTAATCCACAGGATAAGTCAACTGAACGGCGGATGGAGGTAAGTTTCGGGGCCGCAGCCGCGCCGGCAGCTCAACCCGGCGGGCAGAGCGTGAATCAGTTCTGGTGGGGGGGCGGTGCGGTGCTGGCCGTGCTTGCCGGCGTGTCGGTGGCGTTGTATGCCCGATCGCGCGCCGGCCGGGCGAAGGGGGGACGGTCGCTGAAAAAGCGCCGGGCCTGATGGGGACTGCGCGGTTTTTCCTGAGGATGAGGCGATAACAGCTTGATGCGTTTCCCGGCAAACGGGGCGCATTGGTGACACGGCACAGAAAGGAGTCGGATCGGATGGGGCGAGTGCAGATGGGTCGAGTGGCGGCGGGGCTGTCGGTCATGTCTTTATTATTCATCTTCGGGTGCGGCGAGGGGGGCGGGGAAAACCCGGTGGTCTTCCCGCCGGTGCCCGCCGAATATGCCGACAAGCACATGCCGGACGGGTGGTGGATGGATCCCAAGATTGTGGCGGAAGGCAAAGATATTTTTGAAGGCAAACTCGACGTGGACGTCAACTGCGCCAGCTGCCACGGCCGGGACGGCAAGCCCAAGAAGCGCGGGGCCCGCGATTTCCGCGTGGGTGAGAACATGAAACACTTCTCCGACAGCTTCTGGTTCTGGAGAATTTCCGAAGGGGTGCCGAACACCAAGATGAAGGCGTGGAAGACCAAATTGACCGAGGAACAACGCTGGAAGGTGATGGCCTACGAGAATACCTTCGCACATGGAGGGCAACCGGCCGATCACAGCAAAGAGTACGTCCCACCGCCGGCACAGTGACGGACATGAGAGCTGGAATGCGGACATCCCGCCATTCGGGCTGGGGGCGAGCAATGGTTGTGCTGACTGCCTGCGCCATCTTGGTGGCGCTGGTCGCCCCGTCGGTGCTGGCCCAAACGATTGAAATCCTCAAGCCCGCGCATTTCCCGTATGTGGGCAATCGGGTGGCGGTCTGGGCGCTGGCCCAGCTCCATATTCTGTTTGCCGCGTTTGTTCTTGGGGCGCCGATTTTCGTGGTGATCTCGGAATGGCTGGGGGTGCGGAGCCATGATCCGAAATACGACCGGCTCGCCAAGGAAGTCACGAAGATCACGGCCATCCTCTACAGCATGACCGCCCTGACGGGGGGCTTCTTCCTGCTGGCGCTGGTGACCCTTTATCCCGATTTCACCGGCTGGTTGTTCAATCACTTCTTTCTGATCATGGGCATCGGCTATCCCCTGTTGTTTATCCTCGAGACGTTGGTCCTGTATTTCTACTGGTACACATGGGATGGACTGCAGGGCGACAAGAAGGGCCGCCACCTGGCCATCGGGGTGCTGCTCAATGTGATCGGGATCGTGACGTTGTTCGCGATCGATGGTCCCACGTCGTTTATGAATACGCCGGTCAAGGCCCCCGAGGGGATGACCATGAACCTTCGGGACTTTATCGAGACGACGGCGACGCTCTGGGACAAGATGAACAACTTCAGCTGGATGCCGATGAACTTCCACCGTCTGGCCGGCAATGTCACATTCGGCGGGTTTATCACCGGATTGATTGCCGCGTACATGTACATGTTCTCCAAGACGGATGAAGAACGCGCCTACTACGACTGGATGGGGTTCGTCGGCAACTTCATCGGGATCAGCGCGTTGCTGGTGTTGCCGTTGATGGGGTATGTGTACGCCGCCGAATTCTATGATTATGACGCTTCGATCGGTCCGTACATGATGGCCGACCAACTCTCGATGTTTTTCATCATGCAAGGGGGGATGATCGGCCTGATTTTTCTGGCAAGCGCCTATTACATCTGGATGAGTCTGAAACGGATTGAGATCCCGGATTATTCCACTGCGGTGTCCCAGAAACTTGTCGCGGGTGTGTTGTCGGCTATCGTCCCGGGGCTGGGGCAGATGTACAACGGGCAGTGGGGCGCAGGGATCGCGTTTCTGGTCGGGCAGGGCGCGCTCCTCGGATCGATTTTCTACGTCTTCTCCTTGCATGCCCACGAGGGGCTGGGCTTGTCGTTGCTGCTCCTCCTCTTCCCCCTGGCGGTGCTCATTGCCAGTTCGTCCAATGCGATGACGCGCGGTTCGTCGTCGTCGCCGGGCCGCAGTCTGTTGGTGCTGCCCGTCCGGTTGTTGGCGCAGTTGCTGCTGGCGCTCGAGCGGTTCGGCCTGCGCCGTCGTGAACTGGTGATCAAATGCGCCTTCCTGATCCTGCTGCTCGGGAACGCCACCTGGATGACGCCGCACGCGTTTGTGGGGGCCGTCTCCTCGCTGACCGACGAGAATGAAGCGTTTCTGTCGCTGCCGTCGAACTGGGATTTTCTGGCGTTGATGCCGGCCAAACTGACCGCCGTGGGGCTGATGGTGTTGATGATTCTGGTGAGCTTCATCCTGTACACACGGGCGATCAAACGCGGCACGATCCGATGGGGCAAAATCGACTTTTCCTCGCAGTTTGCGTTGATCTTTCTGGCCTTCGGCGCAATCTGGACGATGGGATTGATGGGTGTGATCCGTTCCTCGCTGAGAAAATATTTTCACATCTACGATGTTCTCCCGGATTTGAGCCCGAACAACTTTACGCCGACGTTGGGCTATTCAGCCGTGGTGATTACGATCTTGGCGGTCATTTTCTTCGCGGTGGTCAGCCTGGCGATCTGGCTGGCGCTCGGAGCCGGGCATACGGCGAAGAAGGGGGCGCAATCATGAGCGCACACGCACCCAAAAGCTGGATGCAGATTATCCGCTGGAAGCTCGTGGCCGCGGTGGTCGCCGCCGTGGCGTTGTGGTTTGTCAGCGGATCGTTGGGCTTTCCCAGGATTTTTCAATGGATGTATGTCAGTTATGCGGTGCTGGGATTGATCATTTTTGTCGCGCTTGACGCGCCATCGCCCACGCCGCTCATGGGCTGGAAGGCCGGGCTCGGCATTATCGTGTTTTACCTGATTTGTTCGGCGATTCTGGTGACCGCCGGCACCCTGCTGCCCCAATTTGATTCGAAGATTGAAGTCGCCGGCATCGCGAGGAAAACCGTCAAATATCGTCTAAGCGATGAACAAACCGCCTCCTTGATGCAACGGACGAAAGAGCTCTCAGCCAAGGCGGATGAGCTGGCGGCCAAGCTGAACCAGTTGCAGGCCGCCGGCGCCCATTTGGAGGTCGGATCGGTTGAGGCCTCCGCCCCGGCGAAGCCCGCCTCGGCGCCCGCCGCCAATCTCTCCGGCATGGATCCGGTCGAGCGGGGCAAACTGGTGTTCCAGGATCACGAATGCTACAACTGCCACCAGATCGGCGGCAAGAAGAGCAAAAAGCGCGGGCCCATTCTTGAGAACATCGGCAACCTGGCCACCGAGGCGCAGCTCAAGGACAAGGTCTTCCACCCCAAAGCCTGGCATGCCAAGGGATTTGAAAAACAGGCGGAGGGGAAGGACAAGATGCCGGAGAAATTTGCCGAAGTCATGAGCGAAGAAGAACTGCACGCCCTTGTCACGTTCCTGCTGACGCTCAAAAATACGGCCGCGGATACCCCCCAGCCGGTCTTCCCGCCGGGCTATTCTGTCAAGTAATGGTGCGGTGACGGGATGCAGCCCAGGATCACAGCCAAAGTCATCTGCACCGATCGGGAGGTCGGCGAAGTCTCGTACGTCATCGCCGATCCGATTGCCAAGTCCGTCAGCCATCTGGTGATCAAGGCCGACGGCCGGGAATCGGTCGTGGCGATCGACGGTCTCATCGCCGGCTGCACCGAGCGGGAGGTTCGGTTGACGTGCGCCTCCGGCGCCCTTGCGGCGGCGTCCGCGCCGTTTCGGCGCGACGATTTCGTCACGATCCACGATGTGGAGATTCCCCATCTGGAGCGCAATCTCGATCAGGTGACTCCCGGCGGGGTGCTGGTGCCGCTGCCCGTGCTCGAGAAGGACCTGTCCCGCCGGCAGTTTTTCACCCGGTTTACAAACGTGATCGGCGCCATGTTGGCGCTGCCCCTGGTGTTCCCGGTGGTGCGCTATCTGATCTATCCGCTGTATCAACCGTTCACCAACCTCTGGATCAAACTGGGCGCGATCAACGCCATGGGGCAGGAGCCCGGGGTGCCCAAGCTCTTTAAATTCCAGAAAACGGTTCTCGAAGGATACATCACCCGGCACTACGAGAAATCCCACTGGGTGATCAAATTGACGCCGGAATTGAGGGACAAAATCTATCCGAACGGCGATCATGAATTCCGTGATGACAAGGGCACCCTGATCTGGGTCAACAAGAAGGACGCGGACATCGCCGTGCTCTCCGGCAAGTGCACGCATCTGGGCTGCGCCTTTCGCTGGCGGAAACACAAGCGGTTTGGCCAGGTTTTCGTCTGTCCCTGTCATTTGAGCGTCTTCGATCCAAGCGGCACGGTGTTGGATGGTCCCGCGCCGCGCCGCCTCGACGTGCTCCCGTTGAAAATTTCCGGCAGCGGCGAGGTGGAAATCATCGACATGGAGTTCAAGGCCGGCAAGGCCGAACAGGTCCGGATCGCCTAGTTATGTTTGAGGCTGTCTATCGATGGATTGACGAACGGATCGACCTGAAGGGCCTCCAGGCCAAGATGCTCAACGAGCCGATGGCCGGCGGCGCCCGCTACGCCTACGTCTTCGGGTCGGCGCTCTTGTTCATCTTCATCATGCAGGCGGTCACCGGCCTGCTGTTGATGTTCTATTACGCCCCCACCGCCGATCACGCCTGGGAAAGCACCAAATACATCATCGAAAAGGTCGACTTCGGCTGGTTCATCCTCAGCTATCACCTGTGGGGATCGTCCGCCATGGTGGCGGTGCTGATCATGCACATCTCCCAGGTCTATCTCTGGGGCGCCTACAAGAAACCGCGCGAGATGGTCTGGCTGGCCGGCCTCCTGTTGTTCCTGATCGTCATCGGCTTCGGATTTACCGGCTATCTGCTGCCGTGGGACCAGCGGTCCTACTGGGCCACGGTGATCGGCATTGAGATCGTCGACAAGGCGCCGATCCTCGGTGATTTCCTGGGGCGCTTCCTTCGGGGCGGTCCCGTGCCTGGGGCCCAGACGCTGAGCCGCTTTTTTGTGATCCACATCATGATCCTGCCCGCCGCGTTGATGGCGGTGGCCGGTCTGCATATTTTTCTGTTTCGAAAAGCCGGTCCGGCGGGCCCGTTTCGAGGCACCACGAAAGAGCTCAAGGAGAAGATGGAATACTTCTTCCCGACGCAGGTCTGGAAGGATATTGTGGTCATGGGGCTGGTGTTCGTCATCGTCTGCACGCTGGCCGTTCGATGGCCGCACGAAATGCTGGAGGAGGCCAGTCCGGTCGCCTCCGGACTGAACCCGGAACCGGAATGGTATTTCCTGTTCCTGTTCCAATTGCTCAGGGATCCGGCGCTGGCGTTCCTCTTCTCCGGCGAGTTTGGCGAGTTCCTTGGAGCTATTCTGCTCCCTACGCTCTTCCTGCTGCTCCTGGCGGCGTTGCCGTTCATCGACCGGAGCCCAGAGCGGAACATTTTCAAACGGCCGATCGCCCTGACTTCCTGGGTGGTGGTGATGACGTCGATCGTCATCCTCACGGTCCGGGCCATCATGTTTCGGGAGTGACGCGTGCAGCCGCCGAAAGATCAGGGATTGTTTCTGACCGTCTTTATCACCGTCTGCGTGGTGGTGATCCTCGGTGGCTGGCTGGCGTTGCCGGTGCACAAGAAGGTCGTCATTGAGGGGGTCGAAGAATCCGAAGCGGAACAGGGCCCCGAGCCGGTGATACTGGGGCCCGCCGTGACACCGGAGGAGCGGATCCGTCAGATGGAACGGATCATCGGTCTGGCCGAGGCCGCCGTGGCGGACCTGGAAAAAACCGGTTCAAAAGAGACCGGATCGAAGAAGAAGGGATCAACGCCATGAAACAGCTGATCGGATGGGCGGTCGCCGTGCTGGCGATTATGGTGGGGGTTGGCGGATGCAGCTTTTTTCAGGATCCGCATGTGACGAAGGGGCGGGAGCTCTTCCAGTACTACTGCATTCATTGCCACGGGCCGAAGGGGAAGGGTGACGGCTTCAACGCCAAATTCCTGGACCCGCATCCCCGCGATTTGACCGACTCGAGGGAAGAGTACATCGGCCCCCAGACGAACGAGGAAATCTACGCCACGCTCAGCCGGGATATCGTGGAAGAGAAGGACACCAAGCCCGAGGACAACTGGGTGCCGGCGATCATGCCCACGTTCAAATACACGCTGTCGGACGAGGAGCGCTGGTCGATCGTGGCCTATGTCCGCACGCTGCAGAAGAATGAGGCGGGCAAGGTCGATTTCAGCAAGCCGTTGAGCACGGAACGGCATGCCGCCCAGGTCACCGCCAAGATCAGCCTGGCCGACTACAAACCGGATCAGTTGAAGGCGCTTGAGGAGAAGGGAGCGCATCTCTATCGGTCAAAATTTGTCTGCTCCTCCTGCCATGCCATCGATGAGAAGGGCGGCCATGTGGGGCCCGATCTGAGCCGGTCGGGCATCCGGTTGAATCCCTGGTGGGTCTACCGGTGGATCAAGGCGCCGCAGTCGATCAAGCGCGATACGAAAATGCCAAACTTCGGCCTCTCCGATGACGAGGCGCTGGCCATCACCGCCTATCTGAGCACGCTTCGCTCCGACAAGACGATCGAGCCCCCGACGAAGGAATAGCCCTGTGCCGTAGGGGTGGGTTCAAGTCCGCTCTCCAGCAATGACGAAGGTCGCAGAGGTGTCGTCATGAAGCAGAACGTCGGCATGGTGGACCGGATCTTTCGCTTCGGGGTTGGATTTCTCTGTCTGGCGCTGTTTTTTGCCACCGATCAACTGGTCTGGAAGGTGGTCTTCGGGATTGTGGGGGTTGCCGGCCTGCTGACGGCCGTGACGGCCTACTGTCCGATCAGCGCGTGGTTGAAGATTGATACGACGGGGAAGAAGGAATAGTGGCGAGTGATGAGTGATAGTGATAAGTGACGAGTGACAAGTGTCGAGTAGAAGTATTGTTAGGCGATCTTTATTCGAAATTCGGCATTTTCATTTTTGCCACTTGTCACTCGACACTCGTCACTGCTATACCGGTTTGACGCACCGGAACCCCAGATCCTCCAGCCCGTCGTTCGGATAGTAAAACAACCGGTAGGATGCCCGTGCGTAGTGGCGCATGACCGCCTTGGCGTTATTTATGGGGCAGTGATATGGGGCAGTGAGTGGTTTTCTTTTATTAAGCCCTCGGCGATGCCGAGTAAAGCGGCCGAATGCTCCAGCGGATTTGTAATCGTATTCGCCCAAGCAAGAACCTCTTTTGCGTTTGTTGTCTTTACTCTAGCGCGAGAAATGTCACGCAGGGTGTCGAATTTCTGCCATTGCGGTTCTTGATCTGGAATCAAGGCGACTGTTTGCACGGCACCTTTAAAATCCCCTGCATTTGTTTGTGCTTGGGCGATTTCATGCAGTGTAGAAGATTTGACGTCGGTGTCTTTGATCGCGGCAACAGTTTCCATGGCTCCAGTGAAATCCCCTGTCTCAGCCTGCACCCTGGCAATTGTACCCAGCCCGGTCTGTCGATACTCTTTGTTTAGGCTGTCGACAGTTGCCTTTGCGTCGGAAAGATGGCCAGCCTTGACCTGAGCACCGGCAATGTCTAGCTCAGCGACGGAGCGAGTATTGGATTGGCTGATCGGTTCTTCTGCAATCTGCTTGATCGTTTTTCGTGCGCCCTCGATATCGCCGCGAGCAATCTGTGCTCTGGCAATATCGTGAAAGGCGAAGGCTTTATGGGCTTCGGTTTTAATGGCAGCGGCGGTCACTTTTGCCCCATTGAGATCGCCAGCGGCCGCTTGAGTGGCGGCAATACGCCACAAGATGTCCGATTTGGCAATATCACCGCTATTAGTAATGCGTGTTGTCGCTTGAATGGCGTCTTGGAGGGTGTGTCGGGCAGCCGAGCTGTCTCCAGTTTTCAACTGTTTATCGGCAATGGCTTTGAGCGCGCTTGCTTGAGGATGGCCGGCTTCAATGGAGGCGGCAGTGTGTAACGCTCCCTGAATGTCTCCTGTTTGAAGCTGCGCCACGACCAACCCTTCAAGGGCATATCCTTTCTGATATGGGTCAGGGATTTTTGATGCTAATTGACGGGCACTATCCAGATTCCCAATTGAGACGAGGTCGTTCATGGCGCCCCATAAAGCATAGGGCGTGATGTCCATAATGGGGGAGGCCGTCACTAGTGCGCTGTCTAGATTGCCGTCTGCTATTTGGGCTCGAGAAATTTGTTGGTAGGCTATTTCATACCCTGATGTCTTAGGATCAATGAGGGATGCGGTTTTTAGTGCAGCATCGACGTTTGCAGATTGTGCTTGTGCGGCGGCGATTGCCGCCAGAGCATGGCTTTGGTTGATTCCTGATCTAAACATTTTGGCTGTTTGTTGAGCGGCCTTGACGTCACCTATTTGGGTTTGAGCTTTAGCAATCGCGATCAATATCTGATCTTTGTCTCCCTCTTTGATGAGCGACAGTGTGTTGAAAGCATCTTCAAGTGCCTGAATATTGATCTGGGCGAGGGCAATTCGTTCCAGGGCATGTTGTTCATTAATATGCCATTTGTCATTAATTTTTGCGGCGATATGGCTTGCTTGGATGAGAAGATTTTTGGCTTCTGGAACGTCAGAAATGATGCCTGTTGCACAGGTTGCCGATGTTGCAACGCATACGATAGCGGTGAGCACGCCAATGACAATCAGGAAGTTTGGCTTTGCAGCTTGAAGGGAGGACTCCATACCAGCCTCCTTGACGTGTACATGGATCAACACCGGCCGAGATAATAAGGCCACAAAGACTTAGAATGATGAAATTATAGGAGAAATACCTTTAAGATTCAAGGAACCGAGGTTCTTGGGACTATTATGCCGGTTTGACGCATCGGAACCCCAGATCCTCCAGCCCGTCGTTCGGATAGTAAAACAACCGGTAGGACGCCCGTGCGTAGTGGCGCATGACCGCCTTGGCGTCTTCGGCGTCATAGTGGCCGATCGGCGACCAGGAGAGGCCACGGATCACCTTGTACCGGTGCCCCAGTTTATCCTCGTAGAACCCGGCGGTGAATTGCGCGCCGGGGTAGGGCTCATACCAATCGGCCGTCCATTCCCAGACGTTGCCGGTCATGTCGTACACGCCGTACGGACTCTTGCCCGCTTCGATGCTGCCGATCGGTTTGGTGCCGCCGGCTGAGCCGCCGACGTTCGCCTTGGCCGGATCAAAGTCATTGCCCCAGGGATAGATCAGGCCGTTGGGCCCCCGGGCCGCTTTCTCCCACTGCGCCTCTGTCGGCAACAGTTTGCCGGCCCTCCGGCAATAGGCGTCGGCATCCTCCCAGGTGATCCACGTCACCGGATGGCGATCCTTGCCGGCCGGATACTGATTGTTGGGCCAGTACCGGGGCGGACGGCGATTGCTCTCCACCAGAAACGCCTGGTATTGCTCGTTGGTAATCTCGTATTGGTCGATGTAATAGGCGGGAAGGGAGAACCGCCGCTTCGGATGTTCGTCGTCGAACCAGGGCTTGACGATGCCGTATCCGAGCCCGATCTTGTCCGTATCCACTTCGTCCGTGCCCATGATGAACTCCCCGGCCGGAATGAGCACCATGCCGTGGGGCGGTTTCTGGCAGGCAGCCGATAGCACGAGCAGCGCCGCGAGCGCGGCCCACGTGAACAATGACCATTGTTTCATGGCTCGCCTCGCTGTCCGGTTGTGGATTTGGCGCGTCCGTGGGCGGATTTTGCACAGCGGAATCCGAATCCCTTGTTGCGGATGTCTGGGTTGAACCGGCTGCGGTTATAGGTGGGGGAACTCAAGCCGCAGCCGTAGGAGAGGCAGTCGTACCACGACCCCCCGCGGACGATCTTGTTCTTCGCGCCGTAATGATCGTTGGGAAACCGGTTGCCCGGATACTGGGTGTACCAATCATTGACCCATTCATAGACGTTGCCCGACATGTCGTAGAGGCCATAGGGGCTTTTCCCGGCCTCAAAACTGCCGACAGGCATGGTATCAGCCGTGTCATTCTGATGGATGGCCATCCAGTATTGCGGCGTGTTGGCCTTCATCGGATCGAATTGATTCCCCCAGGGGAAGATCCGTTTGTCCGGGCTGCGGGCGGCCTTTTCCCATTCCGCCTCGGTCGGCAGCCGCTTGCCGGCCCACCGGCAGAATTCCTCCGCATCAAACCATGACACGTACGTGACCGGATGGTTGGCCTTGCCGCTTGGATAGACGCCGTTCTTCCACAGTTTGGGTGTCGCATAGTTGACGGCGTCGACGAACTCTTTGAACATCGCATTGGTGGTTTCATAGACGTCCATTGAATAGGCCTCAACCGTGACCTGATGCAGGGGCTGTTCATCCTCGTCGCCGGGACCGTCGGCGCCCCGGCCGTTGTTGCCCATCCAGAACGGCCCGGCCGGGATGGAGACCATTTTCTGCGTGATGATCGTCTCCCCAGACTGGACCGAGGTCGCGGCATGCGGCGGATTCGCGCCGGCGGCAACCGGCGCCGCAATGGCCGGGGCGGTCGGCGGCCCGGAGGCTCTGCCGTCAGGCAGATGGCATTCCCGGCATTCGGGATTGCTTGAGTAATCGGCCACGGGTTTCTTCCCATCAATGTGGCACTGGCGGCAGGCGGGCTTCATTAAATGTGGGGGCCCGTGTGGCACAAGCGAAGAAGGGTCCTCCGATGCCCCCACGCCCCGAGCCACCGTTGTTTGCCCGTTGGCCGCAGCCGCGAGGTAAAGCATGCTTGCGGCCATGATTAAGATTTTGCGCATCTGACCCCCAGGTCGTTGAATCCGAAAACCGGATCGAAATAGAGCCGAAAGCCGCCGCGCGCTTCATGGGCGATGATCTGGCTCACCTCCGCCTTCTCCTGATGGCCGAAGCCCTTGGTCCAGGACTTGCCGCGCACCACTTTGAATTTCTGGCCGAAATCTTTTGAGGCGGCGGTCGATCCCGGATAGGGCAGATACCAGTCCGCCGTCCATTCCCAGACGTTGCCGACCAGATCGTTCACGCCGTAGGGGCTCGGCTCGCGCGCAAACAGGCCCACCGGCTGCACCGAGCCGGACATGAGATTCGCCTTGTCGAGCGAGAAGTCGTTGCCCCAGGGATAGAGTCGTCCGTCGGTGCCCCGGGCCGCCTTCTCCCATTCCGCCTCGGTCGGCAGCCGTTTCTTCGCCCAGGCGCAATAGTCATTCGCCTGGTACCAGTTCACGCTGGCCACCGGCATGTTCGACTCGCCGCCGGGATAGGTGGCGGCTTTCCAGGTTCCCGGGACCCTTGCGCCGGTGGCAGCCACATAGGCGGCAAAATCGGCGTTGGTCACTTCATTACGGTCCAGATAAAAGCCGGGCAGGTTGACCGTATGCGTGGGATGCTCGTCTTCAAACCACGGCTTGGTCAGGCCGAACTCCAGTGCCCGCCCTTCCGCGTCCGTCTCATCGGTGCCCATGGTGAAGGGGCCTCCGGGGATCCAGACCATGCCCGGGGCGGCGGCGGGTCGCTGACAGCCCGCCGGACCGCCGAACAGGGAGGGCAGGATGACGGCCGAGAGCAGCACAAGCGATCGAACGAGGCGGTGGTGTGGCAACGGAGGGCAACGGGTTAACGGATGATCATTGGAATCAGGGCGTAGTCCAACTCAATACCGAGTAGAATCACCAATCCCACACCGACGTGCGCGCGAAAGAGACGAAACGCCGTCTCACGATCGGGCTGCATTTTAACATGCGACAGCTGGTAAAGGAAGAGGAGGCCGGCGGCCCCCAGCGACGAAAAATAGAGCAGATGCAGATCGGCCCGGCGGCCGGCCCAGACGAGCAGCACCAGCATGGCGAGCTCCAATCCAATGACGGCCAGCCAGCTCTGCCGGCCGAAGAGGCGGGCGGTCGAGTGGACGCCCAGCCGGCTGTCGTCGGCCACATCCATGAGCGCATAGATCGTGTCATAGGCGGCGGCCCAGCAGACCGTGGCGAAGAAAAGCAGCCAGGCGGTCGGGTCGAGGTTTCCGCGCACGGCCGACCAGGCCATCGGCACGCCCCACCCGAAGGCGACGCCCATGACGAATTGGGGGGCGGGGAAAAAACGCTTGGTCAACGGATAGCCCGCGGCCAGCAGGACGCCGGGCAGGCTCAGCCAGCGGGTGAGCGGCGGCAGTTGCCAGACGATCCAGGCGGCCGCGAGGAGCAGCACGGCGATCACGCCGACGGCGTCGGCCGGCGTCAGGCGGCCCGACGGCAGCGGCCGGCTCTTCGTGCGCGCCACCTGCGCGTCGATCCGGCGGTCGGCCAGATCGTTCATCGCGCAGCCGGCGCTGCGCATCACCCAGGCGCCCAGACAGAAGAGCGCGACCACCCACACCGGCGGACGCCCTTCGCCGGCGATCATCAAGGCCCAGAGAGAGGGCCAGAGCAGCAGCAGCGCGCCGTAGGGTTTTTCCAGGCGGATCAGCTCGGCCAAGGCGATCAGCTTGTCGGCCACACGGCTCATGCGGAGAAAGGACTGATCTGACGGCCGCTCACGGAGACGGCAGGTGATCCAACACGGGGGAGAAGATTTCGATGATGGCGGCCGTCATGGCGTCGGGAATTCTTAATCGATAGCGGCGGCACCAGAAGGTATCGGCCGTGACGCCGAACTGTCGGGCCAGTCCGGCATCGGTCAGACTGCCCACCTGCAACTGATCGCGCAGCGACCGTCCCGCTTCATCGGCCAGCAGGCCGATGGGGCGCGTGCCCGCGACCAGTTGCTCCCGAAGCGTGGGACTGAGCTGTTCGAGCGAAATGAGGGCATAGCCGAGGGCCAGCCGGCGGCGGCCGTCGGTCAGCCAGACATGCCGTTGCAGCACCGGCCGGTTCGGTTCGATCTTCAGCAAGCCGGTCAGCGGCGGCGGCAGGGGGGCCGTCCGTTGATCAATCATCTCCAGCGTGATGGTTGTCCGGCAGAGTGCCTGAAGAAACAGGGTCGTTGATCCGTCGGTCAGGAGGAGGGCGCGCCACAGGGGGGCGGGCAAACCTCCTCCGCCGGAGAGAAACTCCTCAGGATTCAGCCATTTGACCGAGGAGAGCAGGCGGTCAATCGGCGGCACGCTCGACGATGGAACCGTCACAATCGGCATCCTATCGGTCGTTTTGGAGGAAGTCAATAGAGGGAAAAAAGGTGGCTGGGTAACTAGGTGGCTAGGTAGAGCTGGGAACTGCAAAGGTGGCTAGGTCACTCGGGGAAATACTGATTTGTTTGTCTAGCCACCTGGCTACCTGACGACCTAGCTACCTTCTCTTGACAGGATACCGAACATCGCGCTAGGCTCCGCCTCGTGATTACGAAGTTACTCCATACCCGGATGCGGGTGAACAATCTCGATGAAACGATCCGGTTCTATCGGGACGTCCTGGGGCTGGAGGTGACGGAGCGCCATCGCTCGCCGCGCGGATCGGAACTGGCCTTTCTGCGCGTGCCCAATAGTGACGAAGAAATCGAGCTCTGCTCGTTTCCGGCCAGCGGCGCCGTGCAGGTGCCGGAGGATCTGGTTCATCTGGCGTTCGAAGTGGACAATCTGGATCGGACGATCGCTCAATTGAAGGCCAAGGGCATTCCCCTCACCGATGGTCCGACGACGTCGTCATCCGGCGGCCGGTTCTGTTTTATCGACGCCCCGGACAAATACGAGATTGAGTTGATCGAGCGGCCCCGCTCCAATCGAGCGTAACAGCGGCGATGGCTCCCTCGCGCCGGGAGATGCTCCACCGCTTCGGGCTGCTGACGCCCGCATTCCTCCTCGGCATGAATCCATTCGGATTGTTCCGTTCGCTGTTCTCCCCAAAGGGTGATGTCGGCGTCTGGAGACGCCCGCCGCCCAATCCGTTTATCAAGGACGGCAAGGTGCTCGTCAGCGTCGTGCGCGGAGAAGATGTCGACCACATGGTCCGCGAAGCGGTCAAGCTGATCGGCGGCTTGGATCGCCTGTCCGTCCGGGGCAAAACCGTCCTGGTCAAACCCAATGTCCTGTCGGGCGAGCCGCCGCCGGCCACGACCAATCCGGAGGCGGTGCGCAGCGTCGTCCGATTGTTCAGGGAGGCGGGCGCCAAGCGCGTGATCGTGGGCGATATGTCCGCGATGATGAGATTGCCGACGAGCAAGAATCTTGAACGGACGGGCATTGCCCGGGCCGCGCGGGAGGCGGGGGCCGAGGTCATCGATTTTGATGACGCGGAGTGGATCGAGTTGAAGCCGCCCGGCGCCTGGCTGACGCCGAGTATTCACATTGCCAGGCCGGTCTATGAGGCCGATCTGTTCGTGAATGTGCCGGTGGTCAAAACCCACCGGAACGCCGTCTATTCGATCTGCCTGAAGAATCTGGTCGGCGTGACCCATCCGCGCCACCGGCCGTATCGCGTCAATCCGGCGAAGTGGGAAGAAGTGATTGCCGAACTGAACCTGGCCGTCCATCCGATCCTCAACATCGTCGATGCGACGACGATTATGGTCGCTGACGGCCCGTGGGAGGGACCGTCGGAGAAGACCAACCTGATCATGGCCAGCGGCGACCGGATCGCCGCCGATGTGACGGGCCTCGCGTTGATCAAGCACTTTAACAAATGGGAAGGTGTGAGCAAGATCGGCGTGTGGGAGCAGCGGCAGATCAAGCACGCGCGGGACGTGGGACTCGGCATGCAGGATCAGACACAATTCCAACTCCGTCCCGCACTGCTGCATGGGGATCGGCATCAGTTTGATGCGCTTGTGGCGGCCCTCTGGAAAGAGGTGCGAGTATGAGGCGAAGACTCGAGTCGATCAGGCGGCTGGATTCCGAAATCTCTCCGCACGGGCTAAGAAAGAATCAAGGGCTACGGTGGCCAATGGGACATGAACGGTGGCTTGGGGTGTGGGGGCATCGGAGGACCTTTCCTCGCTCTTTCCGCACGGGTCCCCACATCAAGTAACCGGCGACCGGGGAGCGTGCGGCCGGTCAGTCATGGAGCCCGTTCACAGGATGACGCCGGCGGTTTTGCGATGCACCGTATCTCTGCCGAACTTTTGAAACGCTTGGTGGTACAGTTGCTCGATCTCCCCCCGGGTGAGCGTTCGAGGATTCGTCCGCAGAAAGAAATCCTGCGCGGCTTGCCGGGCGAGTTCGGGGATGGCGTCATTGGCGACACCAAGCTTGTCAAAAGTCGCTGGAAGACCGATATCCAGCAGCAGCCATTGCACGGCGGAGATCGCCTGCTCGGCCGCTTCCTGTTGGGTGAGACCTTCCACCGACTCCCCCATGGCCACGGCCAGTTGCGCCATCCTGGCCATGTTGGTTTCCAGGTTGTACCGCATGACATGCGGCAGCAAGATGGCTTCGCTCACCCGCTCCGGCACGTTGAACAGACCGGCCACCGGATGGCCCAGGGCGTGCGCCGCTCCGCACTGCGCGTTGTTGAACGCCAGGCCGGCTTCAAATGCGGCCACGGCCATCTGGCGCCGGGCTTCGAGATTGCTGCCGTCGGCCACGGCCGTGCGCAACGACTCCGAGATCAGCCTGACGGCGTCCAGCGCCAGGGTGTCGGTCAGGGGGCTGGCCCACGTGGAGCAGTAGGCTTCGATCGCGTTGCTTAACGCATCGATTCCGCTGCCGGCCGTCAGTTCGCGCGGCATGCTGACCATCAGCGTCGGATCGATGAAGATCATCTGCGGAATGACCAGACGGCTGACGATCTCCAGTTTCCGTTTGTGCGCGGTATCCAGCACGACGCAGAACTGGCTCGTTTCGCTGCCGCAGCCGGCGGTGGTGGGCACGGCGAAAAAATGGGGCAGCGGTGATGGGATGGTGTCCAAGCCTTCGTAGTCTTGGATGAGGCCACCGTTGGTGGCAAGGATCCCCACCGCTTTCGCCGTGTCAATGACGCTCCCACCGCCGACTGCGACAATCAGATCGGTGGCCATTCGTTGGTACTCTTTGCCGGCATTGGCGATGACCACGTCGGGCACGTCGTGCTCGACGTGGTCGTAGACGCGGAACGCAATCCCGCTGTGCGACAAGGATGCCTTCAGCGGTTCGAGCAGGCCATGGTGATGAAGGTCCCGGGACGTGATCACCAACGCCCTCTTGATCCGTTCCCTCTCGGCATACCGCCCGATGGTTCCGATCACGTTGTTGCCGAAGACGATCTCCCTGGGCCAGCTGAAGAATGTGACGAGCTGGGACAGGATATTCGCCTCGTGGCTGTTGCCCCCGTTCCCCGAGCCGCCTTGCATGCTCCAGCGGCGCAGTGATGACACGGCCTCGTCTGTGGGATTGACGGGCAACGGGGCTCTCTCCTTTCTGGTCGATAGGCCGAACCACACCATGACGGCCATCGCTCCGGTCATGGCGGCCAGGCCGTATTCGATGAACCCGCCGACGCCGGCCGGCGCGGTCAGGGCCGCCCGCGTGAGGCCGGCCAGTTGCGCATAGACTTGTGAAGATTGTTGCTGCAGCACCTGATGGGACAATTCCTGGAGTTGTCGGTCGGTCCAGACGACAGTGGAGTCATCCGCCATGAGAACCGTCAGGCGGGTGGACTCCATGGCCTTCTGGTAACGTTGCGGAATGGTTTGGGCAAAGTCGGCGTCCAGGCGTTTCAGAGCGCGCAGCTCATCCTGCAGGCGGATGGTCGTGCGTTGCCGGACCTGTTCCAGCCGGGTGATCTCCTTCCCCAGCGCGGCCTGAAAGGCCGCGCCGCCTTGTGGCGCGCGTTGCGCGGCCGTGCGAACCGCCCACCCCAGTTGTGTCTGACGGCCGGCCGCGGAATCTTCCGACAGCAGATCAAGCTCACGGCCAATAAGGATCATGCGACTCTTCAGAGCGGACTGCTCCTCCTGAATCGAGCCCGCCGTCTTGATGATGGCGAGCCCGAGACTTTCCTCTATCCGCCCGGCCTGGCCCTGCTGGAACCGTGTGCTTCCCCGCATCAGCCGGGTCATCTGCTCCACCTGTCGGTCCAGGAGCGCTTGATCGTGCCGGGCCACCATGACGATGGTCTGGCCGAGCCGCTGCTGAAGCTGGTCGTGAGTCGGTGTTGGTGCAGCCGGTGCGGCCTGCGGGGCCAGCAGCCCGATCACGCAGATTGCAACAAGGTTTGCGGGCAGGAGCAGACGCCGCCCGCTGGATCCGATCGGCCGCATGATGTGATGTGTCCGGTTCATGGCTCGGCACCTCCGTTGGTGTGCACACGCCCGGAGGGCATGTGCGGCGAACATGCATAGCGAGCGCAATCCCCGCCCTCTGAAGGCGGGGTCAGCGAGCGGATACCAAGGAGCCTTTCTCCACTCATGTCGAAGAATCCCAGCCTGTAAAGGCGTGATTCTTCAACAACAGACGGGCGGAAAAAGAAAATGCCAAGCCTTCGGAGCGCATCCTTTCGGCTCCGGGCCACACTGAACCTTCCGTTGCTGGAAGTAGTGCAGATAAAACGAGGGGAAATGATCCTGCTGCGAGCCGGGCGCCGCAACACAACACCACGGCCCGTTTTTCAACTGTTGATACTCGACTTATACGCCTCTTCGGAAATAATGTCAAGTACAATCGGTTCGAGGTAGTGGGTCAGTTTCACCGCAACCGGCTCAAAAATGGGGACACGTCCCAATGTCCTCGTGCGACGCACGGCACGCAACGAAATTGGGACGTGTCCCCATTTTTGCCACGGTGGAATCCATCAAACTGACCCACTACCCGGTTCGAATATCTATTCCGATCCGATGCCGGTCATCTGCAACTGGGCGGATAATTTGGCTGGCGGGTGGTGGCCTGCAAGCACTTGATATGCTGATCCTTCCGTCCGTATGAGGCCGATTTGGAGGTCAGGCCGATCGTTCTTCATGATCTGTCACACCCAGCCACAGCAAACCCCCGATCAACGCCACACCGGCCGCGACGGTCAGGGCGACCGGCCAGCCCCATCGTTCACCGATGAGCGGCGTCAGGGTTGGTGAGACGACGCCGCCGAGATTGGCGCCCATGTTCATCAGACCGGACAGCGCGCCGGCATGATGCGGAGACAGATCGATCGTGCTCGCCCAGTAGGCGCCCGCCGTGGCATAGAGTATGCCCGCCCCCAGCGAGAGCAGAATGATGGCCGCATAGGGATCATCGACGCCGGCGCCGCTGTAGATGAAGCCGGCGGTGAGCACCAGTCCCGACCCGCCGACGCCGGCCCGTCCAATCCGATGGCCATAATGGGCCGTGAGTCGATCGCTGAGCCATCCGCCGGCCGGGCAGCCCACCGCCATGGCGAGAAACGGGCCGGCGGCCCAGAACGAGCCCTGCAGGACGGTAAAGTGGCGGACGTTGACCAGATAGAGAAAAAACCAGGAGAGGTAGATATACGCGATATACCCGAGCATCGTATAACTGAGCGTGAGAAACCAGACCGATGGCCGCTTCAGCAGCGCGCCGAATGGCGGCGACGGCGAGTCGGTGGCCGGCGCGGCGGGCGCCGCCTGGGTGATCCAGTCAAGTTCGGCCCTGTTGACGCGTGGATGTTCATGCGGGCGGTCCCGGGCCAGTCCATACCAGATTGCCGCTACCAGCAGGCCGATCCCGCCCGTTACATAGAAGGCGACGGGCCATCCGTAGCGCGTCATCAGCCAGGCGACGAGCGGCGGCGTGATCGCGGAGCCGAAACCGATCCCGCCGATCGAGATGCCCATGCCCACGCCCCGTTCCGACGGCGCGAGCCAGTCGGCCACCGTCCGGTTGAAGTTGGGCAGTGCCGCCGCTTCGCCCACGCCGATGAGAAACCGCACCGCGAGCAGGGCGCCCAGCGCGCCGATCGTCGACGACAACAATGGATGAGCTGCGGCGGCCGTGAGGACGGTGAAGAGCGACCACCAGAGCACCGCCGCCGCGAGCACCAGCCGGGCGCCCCATCGATCGCCCATCCAGCCGCCGGGGATTTGAAAAAGCGCATAGCCCAGGACGAATGACGAGAAGACCGTCCCCATCTGCACGGCCGACAGGCCGAACTCCGGCATCATGAGCTTGCCGGCGACGGCGATATTGACGCGATCCACGTAGGTCACCACGCTGATCACGAACAACAATCCCACGATTTGCCAGCGGATGCGGCTTGGTTGTTGCGGATCCATGGCGGAAGGCTCCGCCGATGGTATGTCAGGGGGGAGGGAAAAGCAATGGGGGGAACACAAGCAGATTGGGCCGATGAGACCGAGAATTTCCCTCAGCGCCCTGACCGCTCATGTTTGCGCGGGGGGACTCGACGAGGCAAGCCTTCCCTCGCGGGCCCTGAAACCGGTTGATGTGCCGGGGGGCGTGTGTCAGTGCACCGTCTCATCCCATCGGTTCACTGAGGCGTAGGCTCTCCATGCTTGTTCCTCAAAGGCGCGGAGATAGAGGTGTTCGATCTCTTGCGCGTGCAACGTGCGCGGGTTTGTCCGCAGAAAGGTGTCCTGCGCCGCCTGCCGGGTCAGTTCCGGGATGGCCTCCTTGGCCACGCCGATCTTGTCCAGGGTGGCGGGGAGTCCGATATCCGACAACAGCCACTGCACGGCGATGACGGCCCGTTCCGCCGCGGCCTGCGGGTCGAGGTCCTCCACCCGCTCGCCCAGGGCGCCGGCCACCTCCGCCAGACGGGGGGCCATGCCCGCGCGCAGATTGTAGCGCATAACATGCGGCAGGAGGATGCCTTCGCTCAGCCGCTCCGGCACGTTCAACAGCCCGGCGATCGGGTGGCCCAAGGCGTGGGCCGCCCCGCACTGGGCGTTGTTGAACGCCAGGCCGGCTTCGAACGCCGCCACCGCCATTTGCCGGCGCGCTTCGAGGTTGGCGCCGTTGGACACGGCCACGCGCAACGCGCCCGCGATCAGCCGAATGGCGTGCAAGGCCAGGGTGTCGGTCAGCGGGCTGGCCCAGGTGGAGCAATAGGCTTCGATCGCGTTCGTCAGCGCATCGATCCCGCTGCCGGCCGTCAGCTCCGGGGACATGGTGAGCATCAACGCCGGGTCGATGAAGATCATCTGCGGGATGACGCGGCGGCTGATGATCTCCAGTTTCCGCTTGTGCGCGGTATCCAGCGCGACGCAGAATTGGCTGGTTTCGCTGCCGCAACCGGCGGTGGTCGGCACGGCGTAGAAATGCGGCGGCGGGGAGGGGACCTTGTCCAGGCCCTCATAGTCCTGGAGCCGGCCGCCGTTGGTGACGAGAATCCCGACCGCCTTCGCCGTGTCGATCACGCTGCCGCCGCCGACCGCGACGATCAAATCCGCCGCCGTGTGACGGCACGTCTCGCAGGCCTTGCTGATGTTCGTGTCGGGCGCCTCGTGCGCGACCTCGTCGTAGACGGTCCACCCGATCCCGGCGCCGGAGCATGACGCCTTCAGCGGTTCCAGCAGGCCGCGGTCGTGGAGGTTGCGGTCGGTGATCAGCAGCGCTTTGTGAACGCGATCCTTGGCGGCGTACCGCCCGATGGTCGCCGAGACGTTGACGCCGAAGACGACCTCTTTGGGCCAGCTAAACAGGAGAACGGGTTGCCGCATGGTGTCCGCCTCGGCGTCCGATCGATCGTGCTCCCGGAGGAGCGGTTTCGTGGGGCCGATGATTTTCCGGTTCATGGCGGCGTCCGTGTCCTTCCGCAGGGTTGTGCCGCACCACGCCATGACGAAGACCAGCCCCGCGAGCGCCGGGAGGCCGAATTCGATAAAGCCGCCGGCACCGGCCGGTCCGGTCAAGGCCGATCTGGCCGCCAGCTCCAGTTGCGCATAGGCGTCGGACGGCCGTTGCCACTTGACCTGCTGGTCCAGCTCGGCATGGACCCGGGTCGCCCATGCCAGGTGCCCTTCGTCGAACATCCGGGCGGATCGGCCGGCGGAGGCGATTGCCTCCTTGTAGAGCAGGGCGATGAGACTTGGAAAATCAGCCTGCTGGCGTGTCAATTCGTCCAGTTGATCGCTCAGCCGGGCGGCGGCTCGCTCCGCGACCCGCCTCAGGTGCGCCACGTTCTTCTGCAGCGCCGCCTGAAAGGCGGCGCCGCCCTCCGGAACGCGCTGCGCGGTGGTCACGATGGTCCTGCCCAACTGCTCCTGCCATTGCGCCGATCGGGTGTCGATGATCTGATCCAACGCTCGTGCCGTGGCCGCCCGTTCGGCCCGCAGGTGCATCCATTCGGCGCGAATCCGCTGATGGGTCTGCACGATCGCCTGGCCGAACTGTTCCTGCAAACGGCCGGTCCGGTTCTGCGTGAATTGGTTGATCTGTCGGGCGAGTTGCCCGATCTGCCGTTTGAGCAGGGTGTGCCGTTCGCGATCATACTGGGCCACGGCCTGGATCATCCAACCCGCGAGTTCCTGGGTCTGTCCGTGCAAGGGCGACACCGTGGGGCTGACATTGGACGGCACGAGGATGCTGATGACGGCAACCGACGCGCCGAGCAGCAGCAGGAACGCGATTTTTTTCAGATTGTGCGACGACACGGGCCAATGGCGGACGAGTGAGGGCATCATGGGAACCTCCAGCGTTGGTGGAATGTACGTGCGTGTGGTTCGGGCTGGGCCCCGTCGGCGCCCGGATCGCCACGGGAAGGCTGAGGAGAAAAGAAGCCGCCAGCCATCAGAGCTCCTTGACACAGCCCTGAGACGTGCGTTGGCCCTCTTGTGTAGTGAAAAAAACGCGGAAGAAGCTGACAAACTAATGCGGGCATGGGAGCGAACCGCCTGTCGTGCGTCCCCGCAGGCTTCGCCCCCTCAAGCCGCTGGAATGGCCCCTTTATAGCGCTCCAGGCGGCCGGAGTCAAGTGAAAAATTCCCCCGGAGATGTTTTCCACTGAAAGTTGAAGAACCCCGCCTAGGTTTGTACTAAGAATCGAAGATTCGGGGCAAAGGCGGGGATTCTGCGGCCCGAGTGGAAAGGGGCCTTGTGAGCTTCGTTCACTTGCCCCCCGAGGTGTTAGTGGTACCAACATCGGACATGACCTCTCACATTTGTTCGAGGCGAAGGCGGGGACTGCGCTCGCTTTCCGGGTTTAAGATATTATCGAGCCCGACTGACGCTCTTGAAAAAGCTCGATCAATGCCGGTCTCAGGACCTTGATCGTGCCGGCGACGGCAATGTTCACCCCGTACCACGAAGGAAGCCTCGCCTGTCAAGGCGGGGAGGAAGGATGTGGTCAGCCCGAAGAGTTATCCCCGATGCCACGGCTGTGAAGCCGTGGTACGGGGTTCACTCGATCCACGTAGGTGACCACGCTGATCACGAACGACAGACCTAGAATTTGCCAGCGCACGGTACTTGGTCTGGTTCCGCTCATGGTCACCGACCCGGCCGATGGGATGTCAGACCGGATGGAAATGCAACGGCGCCCGTCGCCGCTCAGACGGCGAGAGGAAGCGCCGGCTTGCATACCCACCCGATCTCTATTATGATTTACAAGATAAAGGAGACGCGAAGAGCATGGCGATCAGAATCGTCGAATGGACGAGACCGTGAAGCGGGATATTCCGCTGACCGGTCGACTGGGTGAAACGCCGCTGCCGGCCGTGTTGCGCGCGTTGCAGCACGGCCAGGCCACCGGCATTCTCACGGTCACCCGCAACGATCAGACCAAGTGCATCTACGTCAAAAACGGCGACATGGTCTTTGCATCATCCCAGTATGAAGATGATCGGCTGGGATCGATGCTGCTCAAGGAAAACAGGATTTCGTATGTCCAGTACGAAACCTCCATCCGCTTGATGAAAGAGTCGAAGAAGCGGCAGGGGGCGATCCTGGTCGAGCAGGGGTTCCTGACGCCGAAGGAACTGTTCCAGGCCGTCACCACGCAGGTCAAGGGGATCATCCTCAGCCTCTTCACCTGGCTGGACGGGGAATATCGCTTTGAGGAACAGAAGCTGCCCGCCGACGAAGTGATCGCGCTTCGCATGAGCTCCGGCGCCCTGATCTACGAGGGTATTCGCAACATCAACGATTTCGCACGGCTTTCCAAACTTCTCCCGCCGTTTGAGACGGCCCTGGGGATGAGCGTCGAGCCCCGCGATTTGTTCCAGGCGATTGCGGTGACCCCTCCTGAACGGGAATTGTTGTTGATGATCAACGGCGCCCGGACCATTCGCGATCTGATCTGCTCATCGCCCCTTCCGACCCTCCATGCCATGCAGTTGCTCTATTTTCTGCTGGCCATCGGCATCATCCGGGCCAAGACCACGGACGAATTTGAAGAGCACACCGAGGATTCTCAAAAGCGATTCCAACTGGAGCTGGAAGCCTTCATCACGGAGGCGATCGCAGGGGAAACGGAGGAAGATGAGGAAACCGGCCGGGTGAAACTGTTCGAAGGGTTCGCCGCGGAAAAGGTGGACACCAGCCCCTCCGCCATCACGCTTGCCTATGAAGCGCTGGAAGGGAAGGACCGCTATGAAATCCTTGGCGTGGGCCGGGGCGCCTCGCCGATGGAGATCAAGAAGGCCTATTTCCGTCTGGCCAAGGCCTATCACCCCGACCGCCACCATGAGCCCGGCATGGAAGCGGTTCATCCGATGCTGGTGGTCCTCTTTGACCGGCTGACCGAGGCCTACGACATCCTCAGCCGTGAACCGTCCCGGAGCGACTATGACGAGGCGCAACCGTCACAATGGCGGACGCGGGCGCAGGCCAGGGCGGGCGAGGCCAGTCTGAGATCGCGGCAGACGGCCGAAGAGTTGGGCAGACGGGGAGAAGCGGCGCTCCTGGCCGGCAATGTGAAGGAGGCGATCGCCAGCCTTGAGGCGGCCGTGCAACAGGACGATTCAAAAGCGCGCTATCACGCCCTGCTCGGCCAGGCGCTGGCGACCGTGCCGAACCATCGGGAGGATGCCGAGGCCGAACTGAAACGTGCCATCGAGCTGGAACCGGCAAATGCGGACTACCATATTGTGCTGGGGGTGGTCTATCTTCAGGCGAAGGCACTGGGCAAGGCGTTGGTCAGGTTCGAAGAGGCGCTGCGGTGGGATCCCTCCAGCGCCAAGGCGAAGCAACTGCTGGAGCAGTTGAAGAACCGCCTCTTTCCTGCATGAGCCCCTATATCCTCATCCGAATCCGGGCCCGACAACTTCGTTCAGCACGGCGAGGACCTGCTCCTCGGTAAACGGCTTGACGATGTACCCGCTGGCCCCCACTTCGGTGCAGACGGCCGCGGAATCCTCGGCCGAGAGGGAGCTGATCATGATGACGACGGCCCGGGGGTCCTGCTGCCTGATCTGTTTCAGGGTTTGCAGGCCGCTTTGCTGGGGCATGATCATGTCCATTGTGACGAAATCCGGCTTGAGCTCGGTGTAAAGTTCGACCGCCTGTTTGCCGTTTTCGGCGGCGCCGACCACCTCCACGCCGTTCTTTTCCAGCAGCGTCCGGATCATCTGCCGCATCATGCCGGAATCATCAACGACGAGCGCTCTCTTCTTCATCTCCATCTCCTTCCTCCCCCCGGACGTACGGCGCGCGCGATCATGCGCATCCCCTCAGCGGGGGTGGCGTCGTTCATCATCGGCCATTGGCGGCCCCTGCATCGCAAAGGCCACGTTCATCTCGATTTCTCCGTCCTGCGTGGCCAGCGGTACGACCACGAGTTCGTCAGTCTCAGGAAACACAAATTTCACGTTTGTGCCCATGGTAATAATGGGAGGGGTCATCAGGGCTTGAATGCCGAGCGCATCGAGATGGCCGGTCGCGTTTCCCACAATGACGTTGGCCAGTTCTCCGAGCGCATCCTGCACGTCGCTGTTGAGCTCCTCGATCTCCCGGTCGGGGCTGATCAGATTTTTGACGATCCGGCAGGCCAGCCGCTCGCTGAATCGGAACAGGATGGTCCCGGTATAGTCGCCTTTGATCCCGATCATCACCGTCACGGCTTCCGCGTCCGTGATGGCCGAATGTTTCCGGGGCGGGCCGGCCTGGGCCGCGATGCCGACCATGGTGGCGAGCACATGAATGGCCGGCTGCACGAAGGCGTTCAAATGGGCGTTGCTGATCGATGGGCGGGACTGACCGGCCATGCCACCTTCCTTTGATCGTCTCGTCGATGACCCGGCGACCGGCAGTCCTGTTCCGCCCGCATGGCCGACGTATTTTTAAGATACCAGAGAAACGAGGCTTGTCAATTGAGATGCGGATAACGGCGAGTGCTCGGGTGTGCAGTCATGCGAAGTGTTGTAAATCGTAACTGGTGAAATAATAAGGGCCAGGAAACTTCTCCTGGCCCTTATTGTTGCGGGGAGAGGATTTGAACCTCTGACCTTCGGGTTATGCGTACCGCTACAGCTTTCGCTGCCTGGCCCGCGTTCGCTACGATGGACCAGTTTGCAGTCTGGACTTTCTCTTCACCCTCGGCCGAACCGGAGGGTGCCTGCCATTAAGTCTCTACACCTTCGCCAGCGGCCTTGCGGCTGCCAGCGCTTGGCTCGGGATTACCGAATCACCGGCTTCCCCGAATTTGACAGGATATCGCACAGAAGTTTCCTTCTGCGCAGCCCATTGCGAGATCAACTCCCAAGCGTTGCGATAGCCTGAAGACCGGGGCTTCCGCTGCCGCTTGTCGGCTTCGACCAAATGGATTTCACTGCCGTAGCCAATGAAAACCTCGACCGGGAAGACATAAAACAGATCTAACTCAGGCAGGTAAGCCAGCGCAAAGTCAAAATCCTCGGGCTGATAGGTCTCTCGAATCATGACGCGACGGTTCGTTTTGGTGCGACGATTGTCGATGACATGATTCTGAGAAGACTCATCAAGCCAGGCAGACTTGACCTGCGCTTTGACGAGGACTCCCGCCACATCGAGGACCAGGTCATACGGCAACCGGTCCCCCACGGGCTTGAGCACTCCCCATCCACGCTTCAGGGCTTGAAGAGTGGCCGCCTGCTCTGCGATATCTCCCTTGAGTTTGGTTTCCACGTTGTTCTCGCGGAATTGAGCCCGACGAGCTACCAGGCTGCTCCACCCCGCGACCGCATGCTAGCAGAGCGATCTTGATGGTGTCAAGGAAAGTAAGAAGGTAGCTCGGTGGCTGGGTGGTTAGGTGGCTGGGGAACTCCGTGATCATGGGCGCCACCCAGCGCTCCAATGATCTCTCCCTGGCTACCCAGCGACCTTACCACCAAGCCACCTTCTCTTGTATCTGAGTCGGTTGATTTTGGCCGGGAAGCGTGTCAGAATGTCGACGCTGCGCGGTGTGGGATGAGTGCAAACATCAAGCCACCAGTCACATGATACGACCCATTGTTGAGTTTCCCGAGGCGGTGCTTCGGCAACCGGCCAGGCCGGTCGAGCGCGTGGACGCCGAGATCGACCGGCTCATTGAGGATATGATCGAGACGATGTATGACGCGCCGGGCATCGGTCTGGCCGCGCCGCAGATCGGCGTGCCGCTGCGGTTGTTCGTCTACGACATCGGCCACACGGACGGCGCGCGGCAACCCCAGGCGCTCATCAATCCGGTGATTCTGGAGCGACGCGGCGCCCAGTCGGATGATGAGGGTTGCTTGAGCGTGCCCGATTACCGGGTGGTGGTCAGCCGGGCCAACTGGGTGAAGATCCAGGGGATGGATCGCACGAGGAAGGTGGTGACGCTGGAGGGGGAGGGGTTGCTGGCCCGGCTCTTTCAGCATGAAACTGATCATCTCAACGGCCGGTTGTTGATCGATCGGATCAGCAGTTTGAAACGGAACATGTTTCTGCGCCGCCATCGCAAGCGGATGCGGACGACGCACGTGCATGATCACACGTGCGATCATGATCATGATGAACGGGAGGAATCAGCCGGCGCGTTGTGACGCACCGCGCGGCGGCTGATCGTCCACTCCTATCGACGGATGCAATGCGTGTGCTCTTCATGGGAACGCCGGCGTTCGCCGTGCCGAGTCTGGAGGCCCTGGCCCGCCCGATTCGTCGGGCGGGCGGGGTTGATGAACAGCTCGCCACCGGTTTTGAATTGATCGGCGTGGTAACGGCGCCTGACCGGCCAAAAGGGCGCGGCCAGGCGGTTGCGTCCCCGCCGGTGAAAGACGCGGCGGTGCGGCTGGGGATTCCGGTCTGGCAGCCGGAGCGGGTGAGGGCGCCCGAGGCGGTTGAGCAGATCCGGGCGCAGCGGCCCGACCTGATCGTCGTCGTGGCGTTCGGACAGATTCTCCCCAAGGCCATCCTGGAGATTCCGCCCAAAGGCTGCGTCAATGTTCATGCGTCGCTGCTGCCGGCCTATCGGGGCGCGGCGCCGATTCAATGGGCGATCATTCGCGGAGAGGAACGGACCGGCATCACCACGATCCTGATGGACGAGGGGATGGATACGGGGCCGATGCTGATGCAGCAGGCGGTGGATATCAAACCGGATGAGCGGGCAGGGGAACTGGCCGACCGACTGTCGCGCGTCGGCGCCTCGCTGCTGGTCGACACGATCGACGCTTGGGCGCGAGGGGCCGTCGCGGCGACGCCGCAGGAGCATGCCCGTGCGACAATGGCGCCGCTTATGAATAAAAACGACGGGCAGATTTTCTGGGACCGTCCGGCGCGCGAGATTGTGAATCTGGTGCGTGGCACCGATCCCTGGCCGGGGGCCTGGACCAGTTACGCTGAGCAGCCGTGGCGGATCTGGCGGGCCTCGGTGACGCCGCGCGGCGCGGGGCAATGGCCGCCGGGGATGATCGCGGCGGTGCATCCAGCCGGACACGGCGGGACGGGCGGAATCGACGTGGCGACCGGCCGCGATTGGGTGACGATTCAGGAGTTGCAGATTCCCGACCGCCGGCGGATGACGGCGGCGGAATTTCTGGCCGGCCACCCGGTCAAGGTGAGATCGATGCTCGGTGAGCCCGCCCGTGTCTGAGGACGAGTGCGGAGATCCGCTGCCATGACCGCAACGCGTGTCTCAAAAAAAAGCCCGTCGGCAACGTATCGCGGCACGCCGGCCCGGCAGGCGGCCGTCACCGCGTTGCTCGCAATCGACACGGGCAAGACGACCGCGCAGCAGGCGATCGATCAGGCGGCCCGGCAGGGCGCCACCCCGCTCTCATCCCCCCTGTCATCCCCTCTGTCATCCCCTCTGTCATCCCCTCTGTCATCCGATGACCGCGCCCTGCTCCATGAACTGGTCAATGGCGTCTTGCGCCATCGGCTTTTTCTCGATTGGGGGCTGCAGCAGGTGGCGCATCAGACGCCGTATACCCGTCAGGCGGTCCTCAAGCAGATTCTGCGGTTGGGCGCCTACCAGTTGCTCTGGCTCAAGCGGGTGCCTGACTACGCGGCGGTCGACCAGTCGGTGGAGTTGACCAAGGCGCGGCTGGGCGCCAAGAGCGCGCCGCTGGTGAACGCCCTGTTGCGGAACCTGATCATCCGCCGGCACGAATGGACGCTGCCGGATCTCCTGCAACAGCCGATCGAGCACATCTCGGTCAACTATTCCCATCCGACCTGGCTGGTCAGGCGCTGGCTCAAACGCTACGGGTCGCAGCGGACGATCGCGCTCTGCCGGGCGAACAACGAGCCCGCGCCGCTGACGATCCGCGTCAACCGGCTCAAGCTCGGCGTGGCCGACTATCAACGCATCCTGCAGGAGGAGGGCATTGCGTCGACGCGCTGCGCCCATGCCCCGGCCGGCCTTCATGTCGAGCATGACGGGGCGGTGACCGGCCTGCCCGGCTACGCCTCGGGCTGGTTCTACGTGCAGGATGAAGCGTCGCAATTGGTGCCGTTGCTGCTGGCGCCGAAACCCGGTGACACGGCGCTCGACGCCTGCGCGGCGCCGGGCGGCAAGGCGACCGAGATGGCCGAGTTGATGGACAACCGCGGCTCGGTGCTGGCCGTCGACCGAAATCCCGAACGGCTGGCGGTGGTGGAGGCGAACAACCGGCGGCTGGGCGTGACCATCATCCGGACCATGGCGGCCGATGCGGCCAAGCGGCTGCCGACGGCCGAGGGGATGAAGTTCGACCGTATTTTGGTCGATGCGCCCTGTTCAGGCCTCGGCGTGTTGCGCCGCCATCCGGAGGGGAAGTGGATCAAGACGGCCCGGTCGATTCACGACTCGGCCCGGACGGCGCTGGCGATCCTGTCGAATATCGCGCCGTTGCTCAAGCCGGGCGGCGTCCTGGTCTACAGCACCTGCTCGACCGAGCCCGAGGAAAATCAGTCGGTGGTCGAGGCATTTCTGGAGCGGCAGCGGACGTTCCGGCTGGAGCATCCCCGGCCGTTGCTGCCCGACTCGGCGGCCACGCTGCTGACCCAGGAGGGCTATCTTTCCACCGTGCTGAAAGGCGAGCGGATGGACGGCTTTTTCGCCGCCAGGCTGGTCAAGGGGAGGGAATCATGAGCGCGTCGTCATCAAAGCTTGGGAAGCCTGGGAAGCCCGGCTCGTCACACTCGCCGCGGCCGGTTCGGCCCGTACGCATTGCCCCGTCGATCCTCTCGGCCGATTTCTCTAGGCTGGCGGACGAGATCCAGGCGGTGGAGGCGGCCGGCGCCGATCTGATCCACATTGACGTGATGGACGGCCGGTTCGTGCCGAACCTGACCGTCGGGCCGGTGGTGGTCGAAGCGGCCCGGAAGTCGACGCGGCTGCCGCTCGACGTGCATCTGATGATCGTCGAGCCGGAGCGGCTGATCCCGGAGTTTGCCGACGCCGGGAGCACCTATTTGACCGTCCATGTGGAAACGTGTCCCCATCTGCACCGGACGCTCCAGATGATCAAGGAGCGGGGCGTCAAGGCGGGCGTGACGCTCAATCCCTCCACGCCCCTGAATCTGGTTGAGCCAATGCTCTCCGAAGCCGACTTGCTGCTGATTATGTCGGTCAATCCGGGGTTCGGCGGCCAGCGGTTCATTCCGCAGGCGCTGGAGAAGGTCCGGCAGGCGCGCGCCATCATCGATGCGCGGGGACTGTCGGTCGAGCTGGAGGTCGACGGCGGCGTGAAACCGGACAACGTCAAACTCCTGGCCGAAGCCGGGGCGACGATCTTCGTGGCCGGCTCGGCGATCTTCGGCAGCAACAATTACACAGAGACCATCCGCCAGATGCGCGAGGCGGCGGGTCGGTAACGCGTTTCCTTCCGTGTCCCAATCCATCGAGCAACTGCTGTTCGGACTGCACCCGCTGGAGCGGACGGTCCTGGCCGTGTTTCGCGATGAGCCGGCGGCCTGGGATCATCAACTGGCCCAACGAACCGGTCTGGATGAATCGCGCCTCTCGATGGCATTTGGCTGGCTGCTGTCGAAGGAAGTCCTGTGCGTTGAACAGGATCGGACATCGAAGTTCGTCTCGTTGACCGAACTGGGGCGGCGCTATGCCACGGAACTGATTCCGGAACAGCGGATCGTTCAGGCGCTTCAGGCCGGCACGCGTCTGTTGATCCCGGACCTGCGCGAGCGGCTGGGATTGGACCAGTTGGAGGTGAGCACGGCGGTCGGCAACCTCAAGCAGCATGGCGTGGCCCGGATCGGGCAGGGAGGGGTGCTGGAGTTGGCGGGCGTCGGCCTGCCGTCACAAGTGATCGGCGAACAGGGCATGACCGGTCTCATTGGGCTGCTGGCCGCTTCCGCCACTCCGGTTGGTGAGGAAACACTCACGGAAAATCATAAAACTATTCTTGAAGATTTTATTGAGAAGAGATGGAAAACGAGAGGAATTATCAAGCTTCATGAAAAGGTGTCAAAACGGTTTGCCCTGACCGACCTGGGGCGCGAGTTAGTCCAGCGCCTCCCCGCCGAGTCGGCCGCGGGGGAAGTCTCCCAGCTGACGCCGGAGATGCTCAAGGACGGGTCGTGGAAGGGGAAGCGCTTTCGAAAGTTCCACATCGATTTGAAGCCGCCCCGGATCGGCGCCGGCCGCGTCCATCCCTATCGGCAGTTTCTGGGCGAGGTGCAGGCCAAGCTGGTGTCGATGGGCTTTCAGGAGATGCGCGGGCCGCTGGTGGAAAGCGAGTTCTGGAACATGGATGCGCTTTTCATGCCCCAGTTTCACCCCGCCCGCGACATTCACGACGTCTATTTCGCCAAGGGATTGGCGCCGGCGGATGACATCGATCCGGCGCTCTTGGAACGGGTGGCGGTGACGCACGAGCGGGGCGGGGGCGGGGCATCGACCGGCTGGCGGTACGCCTTCGATCGGGCCCGCGCCCGACAGATGATTCTGCGCAGCCAGGGCACGGCGGTCTCGGCCCGGACGCTGGCCGGCGGCCCCCGCGTGCCGGGCAAATATTTTTCGATCACGCGTTGCTTCAGGTACGATCAGGTCGACGCCACGCACGCGCCCGATTTTTTCCAAATAGAAGGCATCGTGCTCGATCCGACGATCACCTTCCGGACGCTGCTCGGCCTGCTGAAGCTGTTTGCCGTTGAACTGGCCCGGGCGGACGAGATCAAATTCCTTCCGGCCTATTTCCCCTTCACCGAACCGTCGGTCGAGCTGCACGTCCGCCACCCCAAGCTGGGCTGGATGGAGCTGGGCGGCGCCGGCCTTTTCCGGCCCGAGGTCACCACCCCCATGGGGGTGACGGTGCCGGTGATCGCGTGGGGATTGGGCCTGGACCGGATGGCGATGGTGGCGATGGGGCTGCACGACATCCGTGATCTCTTCGCCACCGATCTGGAATTCCTTCGCACGCTTCGCCCTCCGTCGGTGTCGATTGAGACGGGGGAGACGGGCCCGGGCGCCTGACCGATGCCGACGATTACGATCCGACGGCGTGAACTGGCCCGGCTGGCAGGCCGGGCGATTCCGATTGATGTCCTCGAGGGGCTGCTGCCGCTGGTGAAAGGGGAGCTCAAGGAGGTCGGCGCCGACGGCGACGAACTCAAGATCGAACTGAACGACAGCAACCGGCCCGACTGGTGGTGCGCGGAGGGGATCGCCAGGCAGATCCGGCTGCATGACGGGAAACCGGTACGCGGGTTGCCGGGTCGGATGGGGAGGCGGGTCCTCCGACAGATTCGAGTGCTTGCACCGGTGACGCCCATCCGGCCGTTTCTGGGCGCCTGTGTTGCGCGGAACAGCAACATCAATCAATCGCTTCTCGATCAGCTCATCCAGACGCAGGAAAAACTGGCGGAAATTTTCGGCCAGAAGCGGCGGGCGCTCTCGATCGGCTACTACCGGCTCGACCCGTTGACGTTTCCGCTCACGTACACGGCGGTCGAGCCGACGGCGGCGGTCTTCACGCCGCTGGGGATGGACCAGCCGCTGACGCTTGAAGCGATCCTGGATGAACATCCGAAGGGACGCGAGTACGGCCATTTGCTCCGCGGCTCCTCCCTGGTGCCGTTGCTCACCGATGCCAAGGGGCGGCCGCTCTCCCTGCCGCCGATCGTCAACAGCCGGGAAGTGGGCGAGGTGCGACCGGGAGATAAACATGTATTGATTGAAGTCACGGGGACCGATCTTCGCCTGGTCAGTCTGCTGGTAAATCTTCTCGCCCAGAATCTGGCCGACCGGGGCGCGACGATCGAACCGGTCGAGATCGTCTATCCCAGGACGACGCCCTACGGCCGTCGGGTGGTGATGCCGCATGACATTTCCAGATCGATGACGGTCCGGCGCGCCGAGGTGGACGCGGTGCTGGGAGAGCGGCTTGCGGATGGCGAGATTGCGCGCGCGCTGCGGCAGGCCGGCCACCGTGTCACGGCCGCCTCCGGCCGCTGGACGGCGACGCCGCCGCCCTATCGGGGCGATCTGATGCACCCGGTCGATCTCATCGAGGACATTGCCATGCAGCGCGGCTACGACCGGCTGACGCCGGAACTGCCGGCCACCTTCACCGTGGGCGGGCTGTCGCCGGAGACGCGGCTGGAGGAACAGGTCCGCCGGTGGATGATCGGGCTGGGGTTTCAGGAAGTGATGACCAATATTCTCTCCTCGCACAGCGATCTGGCGGAGAAGATGGGCGCGGAGCCGCCGATGGTGGAACTGGAGAATCCGCTGTCATTGCAGTATGCCGTGCTGCGGCCATGGTTGCTGCCTTCACTCTTGCGGGTTGAGGCGGCCTCAGGCCACGCCTTCTATCCCCACAAAATGTTCGAGGTCGGGGAGGTGGCGACGGTCATTGAAGAGGGCGGCAACAGCCGGAAGAGTCGGACCGATCTGCGCCTGGCGGCGATGCTCGCCGCGCCGTCGGCGGCTTTTTCAGAACTGCATTCCTCGTTGGAGCTGTTGATGTTGGAGGCCGGCGCGGCCTACCGCCTCGAACCGGCGGTTCATCCGTCGTTTTTGGAGGGCCGGGTCGGCGTGATTCGAATCGGCGAACAGGCCGCGGGATGGATCGGCGAACTCCACCCCGCGGTATTGGAGCGGTGGAAGATTACGATGCCCTGCGTGGCGTGGGAGCTGGATCTTAACCGGCTGCGGCCAGCGGCGCGGACTTCCCGCCGGCCGGCAGGACCGTCTTCACGCGGCTGACGATCGCCGAGAAGGCGGAGGGATCGTCGGCGGCCAGTTGCGCCAGGCTCTTGCGATCCAAACCAATGCCCGCCGTTTTCAGCCCGGCGATGAACCGGCTGTAGGAGAGCCCTTCCGGCGCGAGGGCGGCGTTGATCCGGGCAATCCAGAGGCTCCGGAACGTCCGTTTGCGGGCCCGCCGGTCGCGATAGGCGTATTGGCGTCCTTTATCGACCTGCTCGGTGGCAGTTCGAAACAGTTTGCTCTTGGCGCCGTAATACCCTTTGGCCAGTTTCAGCCGTTTTCGTCTGCGCACACGGGTTTTCGGCCCGCCTTTAGCTCGTGGCATGGTTTACCTCAATTTCAAACCTGAATTTGTGAAGGCCAACTATAATAAATGACAGGGTCATGGGTCAAGGGTCATGGGGCAAGGAGACTGTAAAAATTTGTAAATGGTTCTTCTTGCCCCTTGCTACTTGCCCCTTGCCCCTTTACTTTATCTGACCCCGTACGGCAGGAGTTTGTGGATCGCCGATTGATTGGCCGCCGAAATCGGCTCATTGCCCCGGAGCGACCGCTTGCGGTTCCGCCGCTTGTCCGTCATGAGATGGCGGCGGCCGGCCGGGGTGCTGACGACCTTCCCCGTGCCTGAGATTCGAAAGCGTTTTGCCGCCCCCCGGTGTGTTTTCAGTTTGGTGCGTGCCATTATGCGTCCTTTGTCGTTTCGCTCGCCGGACCCGCGGGTGGCGCGGGTGCGACGGCTGCGGGTGCCTCGGCCGGCGTCGGCGATTTTTTCACCGCGCCTGATGCCGCCGCTTTTTTGGGTTTTGCCGCCGTCTTGCGCTTGCCGACGGCCTGCGCCTTCGGCGACACGATGATCATCATATTCCGTCCTTCCGTCCGGGCCGGATGGTCCGGCGTGCAGACATCCGCCAGCGCGGTCTTCAGCCGGTCAAGGAGCGCGTGCCCCGCCTCCTGGTGCGCGAGCTCCCGTCCCCGAAACATGACGGTCAGCTTGACCTTGTGGCCGTCGGCCAGAAAGTCGATGGCATGGCGGAGCTTGTAATCCACGTCATGCTGGCTCGTGAAGGGGCGGAATTTCACCTCCTTGAGCTGGGTGCCGCGTTGGTGGAGCTTGGCCGCGTGCTGTTTCTTGGTTTGCTCATACTTGTATTTGCCGTAATCCATGATACGGCAGACCGGCGGCGCGGCCGTGGGCGCAACTTCGACCAGATCAAGCCCCTCCGCTTCCGCCAGGCGCAACGCCTCGGGAACGAGCAGGACGCCCAATTGCTCGTTCTTCGAGCTGATCACGCGGATTTTGTCGGTCTTGATCTCCCTGTTGACTCGTGGTTTTGTGGCGATACGCGGCTCCTTTCGTGTGAGGGATGGGGTCAGGCGGTCGACGGTCCGCGTTCCGCGATCTCGCGTGAGAGGCGGTCGAGCAACGCATCGACGGACAAGGCGGCGATCTGTTCGCCGCTGCGTAAACGGAGCGAGACGGTCTGTTGTTCCTGCTCCCGGCCGCCGACCACAATCATATAGGGAATTTTTTGCAGTTGCGCCTCGCGAATCTTCAACCCCATTTTCTCATTCCGCCGGTCTATCTCAACCCGGATCTGCCGGGCCCGGAGTCGCTCGGCGATCGACTCGGCGTAGGCGGCCTGCGCTTCGCTGATGGGGATGACCATGGCCTGCACGGGGGCCAGCCAGGTGGGGAAGGCGCCGCCGTAGTGCTCGATCAGAATGCCGAAAAAGCGCTCCAGCGAGCCCATGAGCGCGCGGTGGATCATGATCGGCGCGTGTTCCCGGCTGTCCTCGCCCCGGTAGGCCAGCGTGAACCGCTCGGGGAGATTGAAATCAACCTGCACCGTGGCGCATTGCCACGCCCGGCCGAACAGGTCCTTGACCTTGATGTCGATTTTGGGGCCGTAGAAGACGCCTTCGCCGGGGTCGATCTGATAGGCCAGTCTCCGCCGGGTCAACGCGGTCGAGAGGGCGGAGGTGGCCGCTTCCCAGTGCTCCAGCGTCCCGACGTAGTGCTCCGGCCTGGTCGAGAGATAAATGTCGTAGTCGTGGAAACCAAACGCGCCGAGCAGCGTGGTCGTCAATTCGAGCACGCGGCTGATCTCCTCCTCCACCTGGTCGGGCCGGCAGAAGATGTGCGCGTCATCCTGGGTGAAGCCGCGCACCCGCAGCAGGCCGTGCAGCACGCCGGACCGTTCGAACCGATAGACCGTGCCCAGCTCGGCAAAACGGATCGGCAGGTCCCGGTAGCTGCGCAGATGGGACTGATAGATCAGCAGATGGAACGGGCAGTTCATCGGCTTCAATTCGTAATCGGCCCCTTCGATCTCCATCGGCGGGAACATGTTCTCGCGGTAAAAGTCCACGTGGCCGCTCGTCTTCCACAAATCGAGTCGGGCGACGTGCGGGGTGTAGACGAATTGATAGCCGTGCTCCTCGTGCAGCCGCTTCCAGAAGGCTTCTATTTGCTGCCGGATTGCCGCGCCCTTCGGGTGCCAGAGGATCAGCCCCGGCCCGATCGTCTCCTGGATGCTGAACAGGTCCAGTTCGCGCCCCAGCTTGCGGTGATCGCGCTGTTTGAGCTGCTCAAGCCTGGTCAGATGCGCCTGCAGCGCGTCCGCCGTGGGGAAGGAGGTGCCGTAGATCCGCTGCAGCATCGGCTTCTTTTCGTCGCCCCGCCAGTAGGCGCCGGCCACCGAGAGGAGTTTGATGGCGCCCATCCGGCCGGTGCTGGGCAGGTGAGGGCCTTCGCACAGGTCGATAAAATCACCCTGCTCATAGTAGCTGACCGTCGGCACCTGAAAATCCCGGATCAACTCCACCTTGTAGGGTTCCTGCCGTTGGGTGAAGAATTCCACCGCTTTGGCGCTGGGCAGTTCGTGCCGCGTGATGGGCAGGTCGGCCTGAATCACATCATTGATGGCCGCCTCCAGTTTGGCGAGATCGTCCGGCGTGAAGGGGCGCTCGTAGTCGATGTCGTAGTAGAAGCCCTCTTCGATCGGCGGGCCGATGGCCAGCTTGGCCCCGGGAAACAGGCGTTTGACGGCCTGGGCCAGCAGATGGGCCGAACTGTGACGGTAGACTTCCTTGCCCTCCGGGGAGTCGAACGTCAGCCATTCCACCGTGGCGTTCTGTATCAATGGTGTGGGCAGATCCTTCAACTCGCCGTTGACTTTCATGGCAAAGGGGGCAAATGGGGCGGATGGCGTCCCGGTTTTTCCGGCGGCGCGGGAGAGGAGGTCGGTGCCCGTGATCCCCCGGGGGCAGGTCAGCGTCTGGGTCGCCCCGTGGTCGTTGAGCGTGATGCTGATTTGATCCTGGGCGTGATCTGATGAGCCCTGGCGGGTTGATGACATGATGGACGATCGCACGATGAGTCGAGTACTGAGAGGCTGCGTGAGACGGGGGCGTTGTCGGGCTGCCGGCTGAATGCCTCAAGCGCGCCTTCGAAGCGCCTGAACGGTCTGTGCGCTGACTCTTCCTCCATGTGATGCCCTGGTACTGCGGGCAGTGCCGTAAACGAAACCTGGTAGGCACGGGCGGTCTCGAACCGCCGACCTCTACCGTGTCAAGGTAGCGCTCTACCCCTGAGCTACGCGCCTGACAATCTGCTGAAAAATCCCCGCCTGCGTCGTGCTCGGTCGCTCAGCAATCCTCATGTACGACACAGTACACTCCGGTTGCTTCGCTCCCTGCGGCCTCGCATCCGGGGCTTTTTGAGCAGATTGTGCATTGACGCTGCCCGATCTGCTCAAAGAACCCAGGCTGCCGCGCTGCTGTCTATCGGCAGATGCTGGAGCTTTTTGAGCGGCCATGCGCATCCAACAATGAAGCATTTCAACCTGTTGGATGTCGCCGAAATCCTAGCCGAAAGTTCTTCCGCTTGTCAAGCAAGGCACGGCTTACGACGGGGCTGGAGGCGGGCTGCTGCAGGCCCGACCGGAAGAGAAAAAAGCTACCGGATGGCGCTTTTGAGGTCTTTGCCAGGGCTGAAACGGGGGACGCGGGCGGCCGGAATGTTGATCGATTGGCCTGTTCTGGGGTTGCGCCCGTTCCTAGCCTGCCGTTTGGCCACGGAAAACGTGCCAAAACCGACCAGTGCCACTTTTTGTCCGCGCTTGAGCGCCCCGGTGATGCCTTCGAGCGTGGCGGTGAGCGCCTTGGCGGCGGTGACATCGGGAATGGAGGCGGAAGAAGCAATGCGTTTGACTAATTCGGCTTTTGTCATGGGGGCATCCTTTGACAATAAAAATCGTGTGGCGTTGTATGAATACCGGAGTTTACATCGTCGGTAATTGCCGGAAAGACCGCCGTAGGATAGCAGCCGGTTTGGGTGAAGTCAAGAGAAAAGAGTTATCGTTTGACCGGAATTTTCAGTTCTTTGATTTTTTTTCTGAGTGTGTTGCGGTTCATGCCCAGTAATTCAGCGGCTTGCACCTGATTATGTTTGGTTTCCTTCAACGTGAGCGTGATCAGGGGTTTTTCAAATTCGTGGCGCAGCAGTTGAAAGAGATTTTTGCCGCCGCTGAGTTTGATTTTTCTGACAAATTCATGAAATTTCCGTTCCATAAAATCGCCAAGCGACAAATCTAACTCGTTTGAGTGAAAGAATTTCTCCGCGGCGTTTCCGCCTGATCCATTCCCATGTGCGCCATTTAACGCGCCGATGGGCATCCCCAGGGCCTCCTGGCCGCCGTCAGCCGGCAGCGATCGCAACCGGTCACAGGCCCGGATCAATTGAGCGGCCGTCCCGATGACGATGTAGGGTGGGGTCCCGCCGTGAGCCGCGCGGAGCAATTTCGCCAGCCTGGGTGCGGATGCGTGCAATGTTTCGATCAGAAACAGAACGGATCCTTCCTGCGGTGTCGTTTTGGGCAGGCGGTGCTTCAACCGGTGCAGGACGGTGACCTTGGCCGCATGACCAAAACGGTCGCGCACGCCCTGGATCAACGCATGATCATCACTGATCAGGATAATATGAAGTGTGGCCATGGCGTCGTGGCGATGGGAATTGGTGCGTGACGGTTGTGATGTGTCGTGTCTTGCCGGTGCGAGAAGTCGCGTTCCTGCGATCGAATGACGGATGAAATCTGCAAAACGGCTCGCGCCTGTTCAGTGATTAGCACAGGCGCGGCGTGCGTGTCAATCCGATGTCTGGGCCGATGTGCGCGCGGTTCGCGGCGATGTGCGGGACGGTGACGCGGGCGAGGCGCCGGAGATGAACTGCAGCGCCCCGTTCTTCACGTCTATCGAGACGGTGTCGCCCTCCTTGACCGTGCCGTCCAGCAGGCGGATGGAGAGGGGATTGAGCAGGTCGCGTTGAATGACCCGTTTGAGCGGTCTGGCGCCGAAGACCGGATCGTACCCTTCGCGCGCCAGCACGTCCTTGGCGGCGTCGGTCAACTGCAGGCGGATCTGTTTCTCCTCCAGTTGCTTGCGGACGCGCTGGAGCTGGATCTCGACAATGGCGCGGAGTTGCTCGGGCGCCAGCGTGTGGAAGATGATCATGTCATCGATCCGGTTGAGAAACTCCGGGCGGAAGTTGACCCGCAGCGCCGCCATGACCTTGGCGCGCAGCGCGGCCTCGTCGCGGCCCGACAGCTCCTGGATGTCCTGGCTGGCGATGTTCGACGTCATGATGATGACGGTGTTCTTGAAGTTGACCGTCCGGCCGTGGCTGTCGGTCAGCCGGCCGTCATCCAGGACTTGCAGCAGTAGATTAAAGACGTCCGGGTGGGCTTTTTCGATCTCATCGAACAGAATCACCGAGTAGGGCTTGCGGCGCACGGCTTCGGTGAGCTGGCCCCCTTCTTCGAATCCCACGTAGCCCGGCGGGGAGCCGATGAGCCGCGCCACCGCGTGCTTCTCCATGTATTCGGACATGTCAATCCGGATCATCGCCTGCTCATGATCGAAGAGAAATTCGGCCAGCGCGCGGGCCAGTTCGGTCTTGCCCACGCCGGTCGGGCCGAGAAAGAGGAATGAGCCCAGCGGCCGGTTTGGATCCTGCAGCCCGGCCCGGGCCCTGCGGACCGCGGTGGAGACCGCCGAGACGGCCTCGTCCTGTCCCACGACCCGGGCTTTTAACCGCTCTTCCATGTGAATGAGCTTCTGCAGATCGCCTTCCAGCAACCGCGAGACCTGCACGCCCGTCCATTTGGAGACGATCTTCGCGATATCCTCGGCGTCCACCTCCTCCTTCAACAGGCGCTGGTCCTTTTGCAACTCCTGCAGGTGGCGATTTTTCATCTCCAATTCCTTGGCCAGCTCCGTCAGGCGGCCGTAGCGCAATTCGGCGGCCTTGGCCAGATCCGCCTCCCGCTCGGCCCGCTCCGCCGCGGTTTTGGTCTGTTCGATCCGGCTTTTCAGTTCACGAATGGCCTGGATGGCCTCTTTTTCCCGCTGCCATTGCAGCTTCAGCCGTGTGGAGCGCTCCTGCAGATCGCCCAGTTCCTGGGCCAGTTTGGCGAGCCGTTCCTTGGCGTAGGCCGCGGTTTCCTTGGTCATCGCCTGCCGCTCGATTTCCAATTGACGGATGCGCCGTTCGATTTCGTCCAACTCCGACGGCATGCTGTCGATTTCCATCCGGAGCTTGGCGGCGGCTTCATCAATGAGATCGATGGCCTTGTCGGGCAGGAACCGGTCGGAGATGTAGCGATGGGACAGCGTGGCGGCCGCGATCAGCGCGGCGTCGTGAATGCGCACGCCGTGGTGGACTTCATACCGCTCCTTCAGCCCGCGGAGGATCGAGATCGTCTCCTCGACGTCGGGCTCCTTCACCAGCACGGGCTGGAAGCGCCGTTCGAGGGCGGCGTCCTTTTCGATGTGCAGCCGGTATTCGTTCAGCGTCGTGGCGCCCACGCAGCGGAGTTCGCCGCGCGCCAGGGCCGGTTTGATCATGTTGGAGGCGTCGATGGCGCCTTCGGCGGCCCCCGCGCCGATCAGCGTGTGGAGTTCGTCGATGAAAAGGATCACCTGCCCCTGCGAATCGACGACCTCCTTGATGACGGCCTTGAACCGTTCTTCGAATTCGCCGCGGAACTTGGCGCCGGCCAGCAGCGCGCCCATGTCGAGCGCGACCACGCGCCGGTCTTTGAGCCCTTCCGGCACGTCGCCGGCCACCACCCGTTGTGCCAGCCCCTCCGCGATGGCGGTTTTCCCCACGCCGGGCTCGCCGATGAGAACCGGATTGTTCTTCGTCCGGCGGGAGAGGACTTGAATGACCCGGCGGATTTCTTCATCGCGTCCAATGACCGGATCGAGTTTGCCCCGGCGGGCGAGCGCCGTCAGGTCCCGGCCGTACCGTTCCAGCGCCTGGTACTTGTCTTCCGGATTCTGATCGGTCACCCGTTGCGAGCCGCGCAGCTCCGCCAGTGTTTTGAGCAGCCGGTCCCTCGTCACGCCCTGTTCCTTCAACAGCGCGTCCGCCGCTCCGCCGCTCTCCATCGCCGCCAGCAGCAGGTGTTCGGTGCTGATGTAGTCATCCTTGAGCTGATCCGCTTCGCGCTCCGCCTGGCTGAAGAGGGTCGTCAACCGGGGGGCCGCCGACAATGGTGCGGCTGCGCCGGAGACACCGGGAACGCGCTCAAGTGACTGTTCCAATTGGGCGGCGAGCGATTCCGGAACAACGCCCAACTTCTTGAGCAGGGGAGGGATCAGGCCGTCACGCTGCTGGACGAGCGCCAGAAGAAGATGCTCGACGTCAAGTTGTTGATGCCCCCGGCGCTCGGCGGTCTGTTGGGCGCTCTGCAGTGCTTCCTGGGCTTTGACGGTGAGCTGGTCGGGGCGCATGGTGCCGGTTGGATTGCGGCGATGCGGCTACGGTTCCGGCGACTGCACGGGGATCGTGTAGGCGCGTTGGGACGGTTGCTTGGGCAGCGCGATTTCCAGCACGCCGTCGCGCAGCGTCGCGTTGATCCGGCCCTGATCGACTTCCTCGGGCAGATGGAACAGCCGTTCAAATTTTCCGTATGCGCGTTCCAGCTGGTGGTAGTGGACGTTGCCGTCGCTGTGCGGGAAGAGACGTTCGCCGCGGAGTGTCAGATAGTGATTGGTCACTTCAAGGGTAATGTCGCCGATCTCCAGTCCCGGGACTTCCGCGGTCAAAATAATGGCGTCATCGGTGTCCAGAATGTCGACCAGCGGGGCCCATTCATCAACGTGCGGTCGCAGTCCGCTCCGCCGGGCGCTCTCCTCGAACAACTGATTCATGCGCTCTTGCAGCGACAAGAGATCCCGAAACGGGTCTGACGGTCCGCGTCCCATGCCTCATCCCCTTGCTGACCCCGGTGAGCCCCGGGGTGTGCCGGTGGGTGTTCGAGTTGATATCCTTTTGAAAAAAGTATAAAAGTTTTCAAACAGACTTGTCAATTTCTGCGTAACAAGGTGGCTGGGTAGTGAGGTAGCTGGGTAGCTAGGAAAACCGTTTTTGTTCTCCTTGCCACCTAACCACCTAGCGACCTAGCCACCATTTTTTAGTCTCTTTTCCCCGTTTGACAAGCGCTGTTTTCGTTGCTATTCTCAGCCCATGCAGCGCAGCCGGGTGATGCGTGGACTCTTCGCCTGCGTGGCGGGGGGCGTGCTGGGAGGGGCGGGCTGGTTGTGGTCCTCGCCGGCCGTGGCCGCCTCCGACGTCTACCATTTTGTTGACGCGCAGGGGGTGGTGCATTTTACCAACGTGCCGACCGACCCCCGGTTCCGTCCATTGCGACCCGCCGATTCCTCGCGGCTGAGGAGCGCGTTTCCTTCCTCCACCGTTTCACCGCGCACCCTGAACCGTTTGGTGGCGGAAGCGGCCCGTCAGTATGAGATTGAAGCCGGCTTGATCAAGGCCGTCATCAAGGCGGAATCGGATTTCGACGCCTATGCCGTTTCCCCGGCCGGCGCCCAGGGACTCATGCAGCTGATGCCGGCGACTGCGGAACTGCTGGCGGTGGAGGATCCATTCGACCCGGCCGCCAATATTCTCGGCGGCGTCCGCCATCTTCGTGATCTGCTCGACCGGTTTGACGGAAACATTCCGCTGGCGGTCGCCGCCTACAACGCCGGAGCGTTGCGGGTTGAGGCCGCGGGCGGTATTCCGGCGATCGAAGAAACCCGCCAATATGTGCAGCGTGTGTTGACCTATTATCGGGATTATCTGCGCCGGTCGCCTGCCGCGGTCTCGCGTCCGGTGCGGCGCGTCATCACTCCGGACGGCGCCATTCTGTTGACGAATGCGCCGGTGCGTCCCATCCTTGCGTCACCCTAACCCTAGGTACCAACCAGTTTGTTTCGCGCGACCCTTCGGCTCGTCACGGCCGTACGGCCGTGGACTCGCTCAGGACTCCGCCCCGCCGGTTGAGCCGGTGGGGCTCCGCACGGTGTGGTGGCGCCTCCACCCGCGGCCCTTGGTTGGATAGTCCGACCGATAGTGAGAACCGATGCTGCCGCGCCGTTGCCAGGCGGACCGGGCGACCAATGCGCCGAGTTCCAGCAAGTTCCGCAGTTCCAAGCCGGGCCGGTCGTGTGGTGTGCCCGCTGCGTGTGCCTGAAGCCTGTCGATCCCGGCCATGGCCTGCTCCAGCGAGGTTTCCGTTCTGATCACGCCCACCTGCCGCCACATCAGGGCCTGAAGTTCCCGCCGCATGGCGGACAGCCGTTCGGGGGACGGCACGGAACCCGACGCGTTCACCCGGTCGATCGCGGCGGCGGCCAGCCTCCGTTGGACCGATGGCCGCGCCGGTTGGAGCCGGCCGCACCGCGCCAGGGCCGAGCGCGCTGAGCGCCAGCCGAAGACCAGCCCTTCCAGCAGCGAGTTGCTGGCCAGGCGGTTGGCGCCGTGCACGCCGCTGCAGGCGACCTCGCCGGCGGCGTACAACCCGGGGATGGTCGACGCTCCGTTGGTGTCGGTCACGACGCCCCCCATGAAAAAATGAGCGGCCGGACTGACCGGAATCGCCTCCTTGGTCATGTCCGCGCCGTAGCGCAGGCAGGCGGCATAGACGGTGGGAAAGCGGCCGCGCAGGTAGTCAGGATCAAAATGGGTGGCATCCAGCCAGACGCAGGGCCGTCGGCTGCGCGCCATCTCCAGCCAGATCGCCCGCGCGACCAGATCGCGGGGGGCGAGTTCTCCGGCCCGATGGTAATCGAACAGGAACCGCCGCCCGCCCCGCTGCCGGCCCGGCGCATTCAACAGCACGGCCCCCTCCCCCCGGATCGCTTCGGTGATGAGAAAGGCCGGCGCCGTTTCCATGGCGAGCGCCGTCGGATGGAACTGCACAAACTCCAGATCGCACAGTGTGGCGCCGGCCCGGTAGGCCATGGCCATGCCGTCGCCGGTGCAGACGGTCGGGTTGGTGGTGCGCGTGTAGAGCTGGCCGGCGCCGCCGGTGGCGAGGATGACCGCCTTGGCCGAGATGGCGATCAGGGCGCCGTCCGATTCGTCCTGTACCAGCGCGCCCGAGCACCGGCCGTCGTTCACCAGGAGATCAATGGTGAAATGGTGATTGAAGAAGCGGACCGTCGGACATTGGCGGAGCCGGTGGAGGAGCGACTGGAGGATGGCTTCCCCCGTGGCGTCTCCGCGGGCATGGAGGATCCGCCGCCGACTGTGGGCGGATTCGCGGGCGAAGTGCAGCGTGCGACCGGTTCTGGCGAACGGGACGCCCCAGCGGATGAGTTCTTTCACGCGCCGGAGGCCGTCCGTCACCAACACATCAACGGCCTTGGGGGAACAGAGACCACGGCCGGCCAGAATCGTGTCGCGATAGTGTCGCGCCGCGCTGTCGTCGCCCCCCAGCGCCGCGGCGATTCCCCCTTGCGCATACTCGCTGCTGCCCTGATCGATCAGGCGGGGGAGGGGAGAACGGCGCCAGGGCTCATCCGCCGGCCGTTTGCTGACCACGAGCACGGTGCCCCGCGAGGCCAGTTCGATGGCGGCCCGCAGACCGGCGATGCCGCGGCCGATGACCAGAAAATCGATGTGTCGGTGCTGGATGCGCGTGTGCTCCGTTGTCGGTCTGCGGGGCGTCATGGGCGCATCAGGGGAGCAGGGATTGGTCTAATTGAGGGGCGAAGGGATTGTCGCCGTCAATGGCCGTCACCCGCGGCGATTCCTTGCCCACAAGGGTGAAATGGGCCGTGCCCATGACCATGGTCGAGGTCCCCCCCTGCCGGTCGGGTGTCGGCGTGGGAGTGCCGGCCGTGGAGGCAAGAGTCGCGCGCAACGTCCACTGCACATCGGCCCGAACGGTGTCGGCGGTTTTCAGCCACAACCGTTCGACGGTGAGTTCGGGACGGATGGCGGAGGCCCGCTCGCATAAGGCGTCCACGTTGCGCGCAAAGGTTTGATCCTCGGACAGCGGCGGCGCGAGCAGGGAGACGATGCCGCGGCGGTCGCATTTCGCCAGTTGCGTTTGCAGTTCCATGATGGCGCGGTCGATACGCGCGGTCCACTGCATTTGATCCGACAATGTTTTTTTTGCGCCTGCGCAGGCGAGAGAGGCGCCGGCGAGGGAGAGCATCGCCACCAGGACGATTGTCCGACGAAGGAATCGACCACCCGGGCAGGGTTGAGGGAAGGGCCGGTGTGCCATCGGTGCATTATAGAAGCCGCGTCATGAAGGGTCAAGAAGCGGGGAGGGGCTCCCATCGAATGAAGCCGGCTTGCCAAATCCGGGCAAAGTCGCTACAATGGCCCCCGTTCTTAAGCAACGGCACGGGGGACTCATTGCGATGTCACGAGTGATCAAAAAACGGCGGAAGAAAATGCGCAAGCACAAGTACCGCAAGCTGCGCAAGCGCACCCGCCATCAGCGACGCAAATAATCCGTCCGGCCGATCACCGATCCGCGCGCGCCCGACCCCGATTCTTGGATTCAGGTGGGGGCGCGCGTCGGGCCGCGGCCGTCGTGGTGCTTTGTGATCATAAAAAAACGGTAGAGCAGCGCGCTGTCAATCGCAATAATGGCCAGCCAGATCAGATAGGCCGTCGGGCTTGCGATCAGGTGTAGCTCCATCACGACCCGCGACAATCCGAATCCGATCACCCAGGCGTCGAAGCTCATGCAGAGCCGCCGGAAGGTTTCGGGATTGAGGCGGTGGATCAGATAGGCCCCCACCGGAACGCCGACCAGGACGCACGGCGCAATCGTCATCAGAATCGACCGGCTTTCTTCGCTGTGGAGTCCCAGCACGTAATAGGCGCTGGCGGTCAGCAGCGCTTCCGTCACCCGGATGAGCCCCAGCGCCGCCCGGAACTCTCCTTTGACAAACCCCTGATTGTTGAACAACAGCGCCAGGGGCGGTCCCGACACGGTGGTAATTGAATAGAGAAAGCCCACGCCGGTGCCAAGGGGCAATCCGACCGCGCGCTCGGAACTGATCGGCCGGCGCACACCGGCGGCCTGGAGCAGAATCAGGGGAAGCAGGATGAGGAAGGTGCCGAACTTGACCCAGCTCGGCTGGAGGGAGGAGAGCAGGTAGCTGCCGATGAGGATGCCGGGCGCCAGTCCGATCAGAATCGGCGTGACCCGTTTCCAGACCTTCGGGATGCTGTTCCAGTTGGTCAGCAGCACGTAGCTGTTGATGAAGATCTCCAGCAGGACCAGCGCGGGATTCAGGACGCGATTGGTGTAAAACAGCAGCGCCACCGGCACGGTGATGGAGGAAAAGCCGTGCCCGAGGGCGCCGTTGACGACCGCCGCAAAGAGCGCCACGGCGATGAGAATGATCAAGTCCGAATCAGTGGGCATGTGAAATGGGATGAGAATGGAACATGGTTTCTCACATTCGTTCGAAGTAAATGAATGGGGGGTCTCGGTGTGCCAAGGGTGGCCATTGTAAACGAACCCCGGCTTGCTTGGCAATAGATGCATCATCTATTACTTAATATTTGTTTTATAAGATATTATAAATAAATATTTAATTTATGTATTTTTAGAGACTATTTCAGTCTGGTTTCGCCCATCCGTCATGGGGTGGGCCGGTGGTAGACTAAACCGGGTGGAACGCTGTAGGATGATCCCCCCATGCCCCCCATTTTGAGCCACCCATCTAGTCCCGTGTATACCCCATGGATGACTGCGGCCGCCATGGTGGTGGTCGTGCTGGTGCTGTTGCGTCTGTCGGCGCGCTGGCCGGCGGCCGTGCGTCTGAACGCGCTGGTGGTGCTGGCGATCGGCGGGTGGTACCTGTGGTGGCGGGCGACGGAGACCGTGGTGCTCGAGCCGGCCTGGGCCGCCGTGATCAGCGTCGGTTTGTTGGCCGCCGAAGGCTATGGCTGGCTGACCGTGGCGTTTTTCTATTTCCAGACCTGGTCGCCCCTCTACCGGACCGCCCCGCCGTTACCTCCTCCGGACGAACGGCCCACCGTTGATGTCTATGTGACGATTTTCGATGAACCGCTTGAGGTGCTCTACCGCACGCTGGTGGGCTGTCAGGCGATGCGCTACGCCGAGGGGAAGAAGCGGATCTACGTGCTGGATGACGGCCATCGCTCCGAGGTCCGCGCCATGGCCGACCGTCTCGGCTGTCATTATCTGAGCCGGCCGACCAATGAGCACGCCAAGGCTGGCAATTTGAACTACGCTCTGCAACGCACCCGGGGGGAGCTGATCGTCAATTTTGATACGGACCATGTCCCGGTCGACACGCTGCTGGAGCGGACGGTGGGCTATTTTCGCGACCCGGCCGTCGCCCTGGTCCAAATGGCCCATCATTTTTATAATCCTGATCCGTATCAGGAGAGTCTGCGGTTGACGCGGGAGGTGCTCCACGAGCAGGAGCTCTTTTTCTACCTGATCCAGCCCGGCCGCGACCGGTATAACGCGGCCTTCTATTGCGGCACCGGCGGCATGTTGCGCCGGTCGGCCCTGGAGTCGATCGGTGGATTTCTGACCAGTACGACGACGGAGGATATTCACACGTCGATTCGTCTGCACGCCGCGGGCCATCGCTCCGTCTATGTGACCGAACGGCTGGCGGCCGGCCTGTCGGCCGAGAGCTTTGAAAGCTATTTAAAACAGCGGGAGCGGTGGGCCCAGGGGCATGCCCAGATTCTCTTCACGCGTGAAAGTCCGCTGTGGGCCGGCGGGCTCACCCTGGCGCAGCGGCTGAACTATCTGGCTTCGATCAGTTACTTTTTTCTCGGATTTCCACGCCTCCTCTTCCTGCTGGCGCCGCTCTCGTATTTGTTGTTCGGTCATCCGCCGTTGACGGCTAATCTGGGCATGCTGGCCGCGCATCTGGGCCCGTATTATCTGGCCTCGTTGCTGGTGTTTACGGCCGCCAGCGGCCGGTATCGCAATCCCTTCTGGTCGGAGGTCTATGAAGCGGCGGTCTGTTTTGCCGTGACGGCGGCGACGCTGCGGGCGGTCCTCCATCCCCGTCTGGTGAATTTTTACGTGACGCCCAAGGGCGTGCGCCGGCTTCGGAGCGCGATGGGGAAGGGCGTACTGCCCCACGCCCTGCTCGCGGGGGCGCTGCTCATCGGACTGGTGTGGGGCGGTGTGGAGATTATTGATGGCAGCGGCCGGACCCAGGCGGCCGCCATCAGTCTCTTCTGGGGCGTCTATAATCTGTTGCTGCTCACAGTGGCGCTGGTCATCGCCCGCCAGCGGCCCCAGTTGCGGGGCTCGCCCCGGTTGATCCGCCATCTGACCGCGCGACTCCAATTTGACGGGCAGCGGGTGGAACTCCCGGTGCTGGATTTGAGCGAATCGGGCGCCTCGCTGACCGTGGATCAACTGGTCAGGCTGCCGCCGGCTGTGACGGTGACGTTGCACAACGGCCTGCGGGAGGAGACGACCGTCAACGCCCGCGTTGTGCGCCATGACCGAGAGGAATCAGGGCGGTGTTTCATCGGGCTGGAATTTACGGGGGTGACCGAGGCGCAGCATCAGAGCCTGGTCAGGCAGATGTACAGCCATCCCGACAGCTGGAGCCCGCCCCCGCCGGCCGGCGGGGTCTGGCCGTCGCTGATGCTCCTGCTGACCGCCGGGCTGCGGGCGTTTTTCCACGAGGTGGTGGTGCGCCGTTTTTCGCCCCGGGTGCGCAGGGAACTGCGATGCGATCTGCGCGTCAATGGCTGGCGGCTCAAGACCCTGACGGAGGACATCGGCCTGAACGGCCTCAGTCTGCGCGTGGTGGAGCCCCTGCCGAACCAGAGTCGGTTGAAACCGGGGCCCGTCCAGCTTGTGCTCTATCCCGGAGATGGCCGGGAGATCGGCTGCGGCGGGGAGGTGATCTGGGTGCGTCCGGACCGGCTGCGCCCCACCGCGGGTATTTTATTGACCCGCTATGATCCAGCCGAACTGGAGCGGATTGTTCGAGTGTGATGAGCCGGCGCCGCGCCGGTGGACATCACGCGGGCGGCTCGATCGGTGCAGACAGGAACACATTGGCATGTCATTCACGTCATCACGATTGCGCACGTTCGGCTGGGCCGGCTTGGTGATTATGCTCGGCGTCTGGTTGTTGGCGCCCGATCCGTCCCATCTGCTGAATCATTTTCCGCATCACGATGAGGCGCTGGCCATTCTCCTGGGGCGGGCCGTGCTGGCGGGACAGTCGTGCGACGGCGCCTGCGCGCAACATACGGGGTCGGTGCTGATTCATCCCGTGGCGGCCGCGTTCGGCGATCGCTGGGATGGTTTGTACGGCGCCCGGCTGATCAGCGTCGGATTCGGCCTGGCGGCGCTGGCGGCGGTCATCATGACCGGCCGGCTGTTGATCGGGCCGATGGGCGGCTGGCTGGCCGGCGCGTTGCTGCTGACACAGGGGCCGTTTCTCTATGTCTCCCGCATGGCGTTGTATGACGTGGTTGCCGCGGCGTGGCTGGCCGTGGCGATGATGGCGCTGGTCGCAGCGGAGCAACATCGAGGTCGTTGGTCGGCCGGCATCTGGCTGGTGGCGGCGGCGGTGAGTCTGGTCGGGGCGAGCATGGCCAAATATGTGACCGTGTGGGCGGTCCCGGTCGCTTTCGTGATTGTGTTGTGGCGCTTTCGGTTGGTCCAGGCACTGACTTGGTTTGTGGCGCCGGTTGTGTTGCTGGGGGGATGGTATGTGTGGTCGGTGATGCCATGGCTTCCTGATGTCATGGGACAAGCCCGGGGGGTGACGGGTCGTGGACAGACGGGGTTTAGCGTGCCCGACATCATCGGGATGTTGTTTCATTGGTTCTGCTGGCCGGCGGTTTTCGCCGCCGTTGGAGTCGCGCTCGCGTCGACCCCATTGCCGGGCCGACCGCAGGAACCGGCGGCGTCCGGACGGATCAAGTCGCCGCCGCGGGGAGTGTGGTGGGTCTTGATTCTGGCGGCCCTGCAGATTCCGTTGATTCATCTGGGCACGGGGGCCGTGCAGGGATTGAACAAAAATGTGGTCCAGTCGCTTGTGTTGCTGGCGCCGGTTGCGGCCTATGGCCTGTTGCGTGTGACGCAACCCTTTCATCTGCCGCGGGCGGTCAACGCGCAGTGGGTGGTGATCGTGGCGTTGGTGGGTGCGCTGGCCTGGGGTGGGTGGCGGGAGCGACAGTGGCTCGAGCATCAATATCCCGATCTGACGCCGGTGGGGGAGGACTTGCGGCAGGCGGTGACGCCGACGACGGTGATCATGACCGATACGGACGCGCTGTGGCGGTATCTGATGGCCGATCGCCTCCGGCCGGATCAAGTGGTGCTGACCTACTGGGTCGATGTCGATGGAACGGGGGGCGAGACCGGGGCGCAACGGTTTGTCGAAGCAGGACGAGCAAACTTTGTGCTGCTCGATGGCTATTACGGGCAACCCGATCAGCACGAACGGCTCAAAGAGGCCATGGGCGATCGGTACCGCCTTCGCCGTCAATGGCCGATGCGACTGTCGTGGGGAGAACGGACTGTGGAACTCTATGAGCGGAAAGGGGTGACGGAATGAAGCGATGGCTCGGGTGTCTGGTGGTGGGGTCGGTCTTGGTCTGGACGGGATCGGCCCATGCGATCGAGGGACTGACCGGGTCGACCTGGGGAACGGTGATCCATAATTTTAACGAGGATCGGTTCCAATCACTGGGCAATGTGACGCAGGGGATCGACTGGATTGAAAAGGGGGGATACCGCCTTAACACTTACGGGGCGTTGCGGTGGCGGTTTCAGTCAAATGAAGGTTTCTATTTCAATGCGTGGGGGCCGGCGCTGGGGGCGTCGATTAAGAAAGGTCCGGTTCGATTCGGCGCGGAATACTATTGGGAGTGGAGCGAGTCGAAGGACCATAACGGCCGTGCGTTGATCTTCGGGGATTGGTACTACGATTGGGATTTGTTGAAGCTCTTTCACTAGGCCCGGTGGAAGCGATTGATAGTCGCCGCGCGGATTTGTTACACTGCGCACAGCGTATTGTAAAAGAGTTCGGCCAGGGAGGGTGAGAATGAAAGTGATTTTGACGGAAGCGATCAAGTCGGTCGGCCAGCCGGGCGCGGTGGTCGACGTCTCCGACGGCTACGCGAGAAATTTTCTGCTGCCGCTCAAGAAGGCGATGCTGGCGACGCCCGGCAATCTCAAGCAGGCGGAACGACTGCAGCGGCAGGTGCAGGTCGAGACGGCCCAGGAACAGGAGGCCGCGGAGCAGCTGGCCCAGCGGCTGGCGGGCCTGGCGGTGACCATTACCGCGCAAGTCGGCGAGGGGGGGAAGCTCTTTGGCTCGGTGACGACCCAGGATATCGCGGACGCGCTCGGCGCACTCGGCGTGACGGTGGAAAAGCGGCTGATCGAGCTGGAGGCCCCGATCAAGCAGGCGGGGGATGTTACGGCGGTGGTGCGTTTACACCCATCGGTGAATGCGCCGATTCGGGTGTCGGTCGTGCCGGAAGAGGCGCCGGCGGCTCCCCCGGCTTCGAAAAAAAGCCGCCGGAAGAAGTCGGACTAGCCCAGTACCCCACGTTTCCCTGATCGTTCACGGCCCCCCACACCACCTCCTGCAGATACTCGCCTCCCCGGGAGCCGCCCAGAAGATAGATGCGCCGGCTGGCCGTATTGGCCGACCGGCCGGCCCCACTGGCCGATGACGACGGGACCGGCTCGGCGACCGCGGCGGCCGCGCCTTCCCTCGGTTGGGGCAACGGCGTGGATTCCGTCCAGGAGCTGAGCGCGCCGTCCGGCAGCGCGGTGGCCCGCTCGACACTCGAGAGATAACCGTCCTGAAATCCTCCTAACGTGAAGACGAACCGCCCGGCCGCGATCGTGGAGGCGAGAAAGCGGGGGGTCTTGGTGGTTTCGGTCACCTGCCACGGGGACAGGGTGCCGTCGGCCTGAATCTTCGTCCACTCCGTGCTGTTCTTGCCGCCTCCGACGTCCTGGATATGACCGCCGACAATATAAATGTAATCCCCGACGTGGCCGGCGCCGTGAATGTACCGGTCCGTCGTCAGATTCGCCGGCAACACTTCCCAGGCGGAGAGGGCTCCATCGGGACGAATCTCGGCGCGTTCAACGCTTTTCAAAAAGAGGCCGTTGTAGCCGCCGATGGCATAGAGATAGTTGTGGGCGATCACGGCCGAGGGTGAGCGGCGGGGGGTGGTCATGGGACTCATAACTTCCCAGGGCCCCAGGCTGCCGTTGGGCAGGATGGTGGCGCGCTCCACCGTGTTCAACAGCACGAGGCCGTCCCGGTAGGTCTCGCCGCCCAACGCGTACATATAATTATTGAGGGTGACGGCTTTGAGAAAGCCGCGCGGCACGGTCAATGAACTGGTCAGCCGCCAATCCTTGACCGATCCATCCGGTTGAATGGCGGCAAACTCGACGCTTTTGACAAAGCCCTGCTCCACGCCGCCGCCCCGAATGCCGCCGACGGCGTAGAGATAGCCGTTGGCCACCACGGCTCCGGCGCCGGTTCTGGGCACAATGAGCGGCTCCGTGGTCCGCCATCCGGCGACCCATCGGGAATCCGAACGGGAGCAGGCCCAGAGGAGCAGGGGCAGGAGTCCGATCATGACAAGCACAACGGCCAGGGGACGTGTGAGCGATTGAATGGGCATGCAGTGTATATATCATGCCACCACGGGCCGTTCAACGTGGCACCTTGCCAAAGTTGAGATGAACGAGCTATGATGGGCCGCCGTGATGCGACACCTTGTCACGCAGGCCATTTCCGTCAGTGTGTGGAGTGTGCTGGGACTCGCGATGGCGAGCGGCGCGATCAGCGCGGCGGAATCCCCCGCTCCCCCCCCTGCCAAGCCGCCCGCGGAGGCGCAGCCGACTCCCGCGAAGGCGCAGCCGACTCTAATGGTCGATCTGCTGACCTATGACGGCGTGATCAACCCCGTCTCGGCCGAGTACATCACGGACGGGATTGCCGCGGCCCAGTCGGCGCATCGCGCCGCGGTGGTTCTGCAGCTCGACACCCCCGGCGGTCTGGACACCTCCATGCGGATCATCATCAAGGCGATCAACGCGTCAACCGTGCCCGTGATCGTCTACGTGGGGCCTTCCGGCAGCCGCGCCGCCTCGGCCGGGACGTTCATCACGCTGGCGGCCCACGTCGCGGCCATGGCGCCCGGCACCAATATCGGCTCGGCCCACCCGGTTTCGATGGGCGGCGGCGAGATGGACGAGGAGATGAAAAAGAAGGTGGAGAACGACGCCGCGGCCTATATCAAGTCGATTGCCGAACAACGGGGGCGCAACGGCGCCTGGGCCGAGGAGGCGGTGCGCAAAAGCGTCAACGTGACCGAGCAGGAGGCCCTGAAGCTCAGGATCATCGATGTGGTGGCCGAAGACGTTCCCGCACTCCTGGCCGCGGTGGACGGGCGATCGGTGGCAATGAGCGACGGCACAAAACGGTTGTCCACCAAAGGGGCTGCGGTTGTTGGCGCGCCGCTCAGCTGGCGCTTGCGACTGCTCAATGCGCTGATCGATCCCAATGTGGCCTACGTGTTGATGCTGTTGGGGACCTATGGGCTCCTGTATGAATTGATGAGTCCGGGGGCCATTCTGCCCGGCGTGGTCGGCAGCATTTGCCTGATTCTGGCTTTTTATGCGTTTCAAACCCTGCCGATCAATTACGCCGGTTTGTTGCTGATTCTGCTGGCAATCGTGCTCTTCATCGCGGAGGTCAAAATCACGAGCTACGGCCTGCTGACGGTCGGCGGGGTCATTGCCATGTTTTTGGGGTCGGTCATGCTGATGAAAAGCGATCTGCCCTACCTGCGCGTTTCGCTCAAGGTCATCATCCCGTCCGTGCTGGGCACCGCGCTCTTTTTCCTCTTCGTCGTGGGGATGGCGATGCGCACGCTCGGGGCCAAGCCGGTGACCGGCCGGGAGGAGATGATCGGCGGGCATGGGGTGGCCCGCAGCGACCTGGCGCCGAACGGAACGGTGTTTGTCCGTGGCGAATTGTGGGCGGCGCGCAGCAACGAGCCGATCCGGGATGGTGATGCGGTTGAAGTCACGGGGATGGACGGGCTCACACTGCAGGTGAAACGTGCGGCGGGTTCCGCCACACAGAAGGAGTCATAGGCCATGGGACAATTGTTGTTCACACCGATCGGCATTATCCTGGTCGTCTTCCTCGTGTTGTTCATGAACGGCGTCCGGATCTTGCGCGAGTACGAACGGGCGGTGATCTTCCGGCTCGGGCGGGTGACACGGGCCATCATCGGCGGCAACGGTCCGGGACTGATCGTCCTGATCCCGTTCATCGACAAGATGGTCAAGGTCAGCCTTCGAACGGTTGCCATGGACGTGCCGCCGCAGGATGTGATCACCCGTGACAATGTCTCGGTCAAGGTGAACGCGATCATCTATTTTCGGGTCGTTGACCCGCAACTGGCGATCATCCAGGTTGAGGATTTTCTCTATGCGACGTCGCAGATCGCCCAGACCACGCTCCGGAGCGTCCTGGGACAGAGCCAGTTGGACGATTTGCTGTCCAAACGGGAGGAGATCAATGCCAACCTCCAGCGGATTATCGATCAGCAGACTGAACCGTGGGGCATCAAAGTCGCGAATGTCGAAGTCAAGAATGTCGACCTGCCCCAGGAGATGGTCCGCGCCATCGCCAAGCAGGCGGAGGCTGAGCGGGAGCGTCGGGCCAAGGTGATTCACGCGCTGGGCGAGTTTGAGGCCGCGCAGAAGCTCTCGGACGCGGCCGATATCGTGTCGGTCAATCCCACCACATTGCAACTGCGGTTTCTCCAGACGTTGACGGAAATCTCGGCGGAAAAGAATTCCACCATCATCTTCCCCGTGCCGATCGATCTGCTCTCACCGCTCTTAAAACGGCCCACGCCCGGCTCCTGACGAGGTTTCGTGTCCACTCAGACGGCAGTGCCGGCGGCTGCGGCCGGCCGGCAACGGGAGCGGATGAAGCCGCTCCAGCTCTCTCCGGCGATGGTGCTCATCGGGGGGTTCATCGTCATCATCCTGATCGGCACCCTCCTCCTGGCTTCGCCGTGGGCGGCGGCCACGCACCGGAGCATCGGCCCCATCGATGCCCTGTTCACGGCGACCTCCGCCGTCTGCGTAACCGGCCTGATCGTGAAGGACACGCCGGTCGATTTTTCCCTCTTCGGGCAGATTGTGATTCTGGTGCTGATCCAACTGGGCGGGTTCGGCTACGCCGGCTCGGCCATGCTCATCGGCGTGGCGCTCGGCCGGAAAATCGGCCTGCGGGACCGGATGATGTTCCAGCAGGCGATGAATTTATTAACGCTGGAAGGGCTGGTGAAATTTCTGCGATGGCTGGTGTTGTGCACGCTGTTCATCGAGGGGGCCGCCGCCGTGCTGCTGATGTTGCGGCTGGCGCAGGACCTGTCGCCCCTTCGCGCGGCCTACACGGCGGTCTTCCACGCCGTCTCGGCCTTTAACAACGCCGGGTTTTCCGTGTTTTCAGACAGCCTGGTGCGGTATCAATATGACTGGTCGGTCAATCTCGTCATCGCGGGAACGATCATCCTGGGCGGCATCGGCCATATCGTGCTCTATGAACTGCATCGTTACGCCCGCCGTGATATTTTCAGGATTTCCTCGCATGCCAAGCTGGTTGCCGCGGTCACGGTCACGTTGATTCTCATCGGCGGCTTCGGCCTCTGGATGCTGGAGGCGACGAATCCGACGACCTTGTCCGGACTCAGCTGGTCCAGACAGGCGATCGTCTCGTTCTTCCACAGTGTGTCGGCCCGGACGGCCGGTTTTAACACGATCGATCTGTCCCACCTGCGGGGCGCCTCGCTCTATCTGCTGATCCTGCTGATGATCATCGGCGGCTCGCCGGCCAGCACGGCCGGCGGGATCAAGACCACCACAGCGGGGATCATTTTTGCCACGCTTTGGAATATTGCGAAGGGACGGCGTGAGGTGACCATTTTCCACCGGCGGCTCCCGTTTGAAACGGTTGGAAGCGCCTTTCTGCTCGCCTTTCTGGCATTCGCCCTGGTGACGGGCGCCACGCTGTTGCTCCTGGCCCTCGAACAACTCAGCTTCGAACAGTTTCTGCCGGTTTTGTTTGAGGTCTCCTCCGCGTTCGGCACGGTCGGTCTCTCCACGGGCGACGGCGGTGTGCTCAGCTATGCGGCCACATTCGACGACGCGGGGAAGCTCATCATCGCGCTCGTGATGTTCATCGGCCGGCTGGGCCCCATCACAATCGGGATGCTGGTCGTCACGAAGAGCGAGTCACGCGTGCGGTATCCCGAGGAAAAGGTGCTGATCGGCTGACGGAGCGGTATACTGATAGGGTCAAGGGTCAGGGTCAGGGCGGAAACCGCTGATGCTTTTCCTTGACCCTTGCTACTTGCCCCTTGACCCTTGGTTCAAAGGAGAGGACAATGCGGCAGATTGCGGTAATCGGTTTGGGGCGGTTTGGGTTTCATGTGGCCGAGACGCTGACCAAGCTCGGGCATGAGGTGCTCGCGATCGATAGTGATGAGGAACAGGTGGCCCGCGCCGGCGAGTTTGCGACCTACGCCGTCCAGTGCGATGCCACCGATGAGAAGGCGCTGCGGGCCGTCAGCGCCCAGAACGTCGACATGGCGGTGGTCAGCATTGGCGAGAACATCGAAGCCAGTCTGCTCGTGGTCATGACGCTCAAAGAGCTGGGGGTCAAGCGGGTGCTGGCCAAGGCGGTGACCGCGCTGCACGGCAAGATTCTGGAAAACATGGGCGTGTCGGAGGTGATCTATCCGGAACGCGATGCGGGCATCCGGCTGGCCCATCGG
>JACQCE010000081.1 GCA_016201765.1 Nitrospirota bacterium | reverse complement strand
CGCGATCAGCGCCAGATCGGCCCGCGTGGCGGCGTCGAACGGCCGCTCTTTGAGCAGAAAGACCTGCGCATGCGCCAGCTCGTAGGCGCTGTCCTCGAAATGCTGCGCGACGAAGTTGACCGCCGCGGTGCCGCATTCGCCCGCGCCGTGATCTTCCATCGTATAGTCGGCGGTGTCGCCCCAGTCCTGAAACAATCCGGCGTCCGCCTCGGGGCCGGCCGGTTTGGTGAACGGCGTCAATTCCTGCTGAAACCGGGACTTGCCGGTCCGGTCGACATAGGCGATGAACGATTCGCCCGGTTGCCGCTCGGCTCGATAGAGCGTGAGGAGGCGTTGCACGACCTCCGGCACCCGCTTGGCCGGAAATTTCAACGGAAACATCAGGCCGAACTGGACGCTTTGCGGCGTGATCCGGCCGCCGAGGTGGAGCTGATAAGCGGGCAGCAGCCGGCCGTCAAACTTTTCGGCCAATCCATGAAAGCCGATGGCGGCGACATGGTGCTGGGCGCAGGAGTTGGGACAGCCGCTGATCTTGATGGCGATTTTGCGGATCTCGGGATCGTGCTCGCCGTTGAGCTGCAACTGTTCGGTCAGGACCCGGCCTAACCCCTTGGAGGCGGTGATCCCCAGGCCGCACGTATCCGTGCCGGGGCAGGAGATCACGTCGCCGAGATCTTCCGCGCCCAGATGCGCCAGCCCCTGCTCGACGAGAGCGGCATGGAGCGCAGGGAGCGAGGAGGCGGCGACGTTCCTGAAGAGCAAATTCTGGTGCTGTGTGGCCCGCAACCGGCCGTGGGCGAACCGGTCGGCCAGATCGGCAATGACCTTTAACGCCGGGGCGGCGATATCGCCGATCACCAGCCGGATCTGGACGGCATGAAGGCCGGGCTGGCGCTGGGCGATCACATTATGCCGGCGCCACGCATCAAATCCGGGGGTGGTTGTTGCTTGCGGACCGGCGGTTCCATTGAGTGTGACCGCCGCGGCGCGGGGAAACGGTCGGACGGTTCGGAGTGCGTCGGGCAGGAGCGGCGGACGGCCCTGCTGGATCCGGGTCAGCTCGTCATGATAAACCCGGTAGAACGCTTCAAAGCCGATCTTCTCGAGCAAAAATTTAATCCGGGCCAGACTGCGGTTTTTCCGGTTGCCCAAGCGGCTGAAGACCCGAATGACCGCTTCGCAGGTGGGCAGCAGGTCGTCCGGCGAGACGAATTCTTCCAGGAGATAGGGCCGCCGTGGGCTGGGGCCCAAACCGCCGCCGACGGTGATCCTGAAGCCGAATGTTTGGCTGCCATTGGTGTGGCTGACGGCCATGACGCCGATGTCGTGGATGCCGGTCATCGCCCGGTCGTGTGCGCAGCCGGAGAAGGCAAACTTGAATTTGCGCGGCAGATCCTCGCAGATCGGGTTGCGCAAAAAGAATTGCGCCGTGGCCATGGCGTAGGGGGTGATGTCAAAGAGTTCATCCGGGCAGATGCCGGCCAGCGGGCAGAGCGTGACGTTCCGGACCGTGTTGCCGCAGGCCTCGCGCGTGGTCAGGCCGGCGGCCGCCAGCTCGCGCAGCAACGGGGCGGCCTGGTCGAGCTTGACGAAGTGGAGCTGGATGTCCTGCCGGGTGGTGACGTGGCTGACGCCGGTGGCGTAGCGCTCGCTCAGCCGGGCAATCGTCCGGGTCTGCTCGGAGGTCAGATCGCCGAGCGGGATCTTGATCCGGACCATCTGGACGTCGGCCTGGCGCTGGCCGTAGACGCCTTGCTTCAAGCGGAACCGCTTGAAGACGTCCGGATGCATCTCGCCCTGGAGGAATTGCCGGGCGGCGGTCTCGAACCGGTCGATCTCCGCCTGCAGTTCCGCTTCAGTGGGTGACAGGATGGCCGTGGGCTGGTTCATGCGGTGTCCACTGCGGGACCGACCCGGCAATCAGATTTCGCTGATCCCGGGCGGCCGGCAGGGTTATTTCGTCGCTTGTTCGCTCGGCGCGGCGGCGGTTGCCCCCTCGGGCAGAATGGGGCAGGTGGCGCCGCAGTGCAGGCCGCACTCGTCCTTCTTGAAGCCCTTCCACCGGCCCGAGCGGGGATCCTCACCCGGCTTGACCTGCGTGGTGCAGGGCAGGCAGCCGATGCTCGGATAGCCCTGCTTGTGCAGGGGATTGTAGGGGACGTTGTTCTTCTCGAGATAGTCCCAGACCATCGCGTCGGTCCATTTGGCCAGCGGGTTGATCTTCACCAGTTGGAACTTCTTGTCGAATTCGACCAGCCCGGAATTGGCACGGGCCGGAGTCTGGTCGCGGCGGATGCCGGTGATCCAGGCCTGCAGGCCGGAGAGGAACCGGACCAGCGGCTGCACTTTGCGGATGTTGCAGCAGAGGTCGGGGTCGCGCTCCCAGAGATTGGCGCCGTGGGCGGCGGCCTGCTCCTCCAGCGTCAGGTCGGGCAGGAGCTGGATCGGCGTGATGCCGTAGCGGCGGATCACCTCGTCGCGCAGGTCGTACGTCTCCTTGAAGAGCACGCCCGTGTCCAGGTAAAAGACGCGGGTCTTGGGCGCGATTTTCGACAGCATGTCCACGAGCGCCATGTCATCGGAGCCCAGGCTGCAGGCCAGCGCGATGTCCGGCGTGAACCGTTCGATCGCCCAGCGAAGGACCTCCTGCGGGCTTTTGTCTTCAAAATGATTGCTGATGAGTTTGAGATCGTCCCCTGAGAGCCGGACGGTGACCACGTCGGTCAGCGCGGAGGGCGCTGACGCGGAACTGAATGGCGTCATTCTACTGCCTCCTCTATCTGGATCGGTTGGGCCGCAACGGCGGCGGGTTCTTCATGCACGGGATTGGAGATGGTGACCACGCGGTGACGGACGGCCTTGGTTTTGTCGCACAGATCCTGCAGCGTGGTGTTGTTGAGGATCTGATAGATGGAGCGCTGGACTTGCTGCCAGACGCCGCGCACGGCGCAGGTCGGTTCAAACGAACAGGCAAAATGGTCATCGCCCGACACGCAGGCCCAGGGAGCAACGGGCCCTTCGGTCAGCACAAGGATTTCGCCAAACGTGATCTGTCTGGGTTCCCTGGCCAGCAAATAGCCGCCATGGGAACCGCGGACACTGTGGACCAGGCCGGCCCGCTTGAGGAGGGAGACGATCTGCTCGAGGAATCTATAAGGAATATCAAGCTCTTCAGCCATTTTGTGGACCGTGACAGGACCATCCTGACCATGGCAGGTCAGATACAGGAGGGCCAGGACGGCGTATTCTGTTTTTGCTGAGAAATTCATAATCCCTACTATTTCGATCGGATTAGCGAAAAGATACCAAACCACCCGCATGACTGTCAAGTAAATTTCTTTCTATTTCGATGAAACTGAGGACAGTCTTGTTTTGCCCCGGTTGATCTGCTAGGCTTATCTCCGAGGTGATCACCGCATGATACCGTTATGGGGTGAAGCGGCGGCTATTGTCTGCTTGATCCTTGTGAGCGGGTTCTTTTCGGCCGCTGAAATCGCCCTCATTGCCATCCGCAAGAGCTACGTCAAGCAGCAGGCCGACCAGGGCCGCCGCTGGGCGCGCCGCGTCCAGCAGTTGCAGTCCGACCCGGAGCGTTTTCTGGCGACCGTGCAGATCGGCGTCACGCTGACCGGGCTGCTCTCGGGCGCCGTGGGCGGCCTGATCGCCGTTCGCGGCTTCCAACCCCTGTTTGAAATGATTCCCTACCCTCTGATTCAGACGGCCAGCGAGGCGCTGGCCGTGGGGTGCATGGTGATCATTGTAGGATATCTCACGCTGGTGATCGGCGAACTGGTGCCGAAGTCCGTGGCCCTGCGCTATCCGGAGAAGGTCGTCCCCTTGATTGCCGGGCCGCTCGAAATGGTGGCCACCGTGACCTCTCTGGCCAACACATTCCTGACGTTTTCCACCTCATTGTTGCTCAAACCGTTTGGCGTCAAATCCGTCCGCGAGGGCACCTCGATTTCCGAAGAGGAGATCAAGTTCCTGCTGACCGAGGGGCGCGAACGGGGGGTGTTTGACCGGACGGAACAGGAATTAATCCTGAGCGTCTTTCAGTTTAATGATATTTACGTCAAGGAAGTGATGATCCCCCGGCCGAAGATCCGGGGGGTGCCGGCCACCATCTCCAGGGAAGAACTCCTCGCCTATATGGCGGACTATCAGTTCTCGCGCTACCCGGTCTACACGAAGGGGATCAATGACATCTTCGGCATCCTTCATTACAAGGATGTGCTCCGTGTGTTGACCGAGTCGAAACCGTTTGACATGAAGGAACTGGCCCGGCCGGCCTATTTCGCGCCTGAGACGATGAAAATCAGCCGGCTGCTCAAGGAAATGCAGCGGCGCCGGGTCCAGATGGCGATCGTGATCAATGAGTACGGCAGTGTTGAGGGCATCGTCACGATGGAGGATCTGATCGAAGAGATCGTGGGTGAAATCCGCGACGAGTCGGATGTGGAGGAGAAGGCGGTCGAACGGCTCAAGGACGGCACGGTCGTCGCGGACGCGTCGCTGTCCATCCGTGATCTGCGGGAGGATTATGGATTCGCCGTGCCCGATTCGCCGGAATATGAAACGCTGGGCGGTTTTGTGTTGCACGAATTGCAGGACATGCCCCGCGGAGGGGACATCATCCGCTTTGGGGGCTACAAGCTGACGATCGTCGACATGGAGGGGCGCAGGATCAGCAAGGTCAAAATCGAAAAACTCTCCGAGTCGGCCAACGCCGTGCCCTCCGCCGCGGCCTCGTCGTAGTTTGCCATTCCAATTTTTTCTTACCCCTTAATCCGCCTTTGTCTTACTAATCCTTAATCCGCTTTTCTCTCCCCCGGTGGTCTGCCAGACGGCCTGACCGAGGATCCCGCGCAGGACCCGAACCTCCCGTGTATCGAGGCCGGCGCGGTTGAGGATCCGGCGCAGGTCGGTCATCGTCCGGAGTCCCTGCCGGTCGTTGAGAAACCCGATGGCCGTCAAGAGCTCCGCCCATTCGGCATACATCCGTTCCAATTCACCCGACGGCGCCGTCATCCTGGCGGGGGGCGGGAGCGGCGACCGGGCGGCCGTGAACAATTCGTAGAGCGTGAGGAGCACCGCCTGGGCCAGATTATAGGAGGGCGCCGGTTGAGCCATCGGGAGCCGGATATGCCGATGACAGAGGGCAATTTCTTCGTTGGACAGGCCGTTCTGCTCCGATCCGAAGACGACGGCGATCCGGCCCAGGCGGGCGCGGGCCAGGATGGCGCGTCGGGCCGTGGTGATGAGTTCGGCCGGTCCGTAACCGCGATGCGACCGGATCGTCGTCCCGACGACATACCGGTAGGAGGCCACGGCCTCGGCCAGCGTGGGGACGACGGCGGCGCGTGTCAGCAACTCCTGCGCGCCGTAGGCGAGCTGCAGGGCTTCGGGGGCCAGATGATCGCAGGGCGCGACCAGCACCAATCGGCCGGCGCCCAGATTTTTCATGGCCCGCGCGGCGGCGCCGATGTTGCCCGGCCGCTGCGGCCGCGCCAGGATGACATCAATGCGCCGCATCAGAGTTGCGGCCTGCCGCCCCCGCTCCAACGATGCCATCACCGCGCTCGTTGAAACGCCTGATGCAATCGGCGCGTCACCGGGCCCGGTTTGCCCGTGCCGATTCGACGCCCATCCACCTTGACGACCGGCATCACTTCATAGCTCGTGTTGGTGAGAAACAGCTCATTGGCCGCCAGCAGTGTCTTTGGGAGGAAAAGCCCCTGGCGGACGGGAATCTTGAGCCGCCGCGCCAGCTCCAACACCACCTGGCGCGTAATCCCCTGGAGCAGGCCGGTCTGCACCGACGGCGTGTAGAGTGTGCCGGCCCGGACAAAAAACAGATTACTCGTTGTTCCCTCGCAGACGTGCCCCTCGACACTCAAGAGGAGGGCGTCATTCGCGCCCCGTTGCACGGCCTCCCGCTTGGCCAGAATACCGCCCAGGTAGCTCAGGCTTTTGGCGTAGGGAGGGGTGGCGCTTGGCGGCGGCCGCCGGATCGAGGCGATGATGACGGTCAGCCCCCGCTGATAGAGGATTTTCGGATAGCCGGCGAACGGCCTGGCGAACAGGATGATCGTCGGCGCGACAGTCGTCGGAGGCTCGAGCCCCGCGGGGCCGGCGCCCCTGGTGATCGTCAGGCGGACCAGGGCGTCGGTGAGGAGGTTCGCGTCCAGGAGCGTATCGATTTGCCGGTGAAACCATGCCGCCGTGTGGGGCAACCGCAGTCCGATGGAGCGGGTGGAGCGTTGTAAACGGCGCCAATGGTCGTTGAAACGGAACGGCCGGCCGTCGTAGATCCGGAACGTTTCGAAGATGCCGTCGCCGTACAGCAGTCCCCGATCGAAGATCGAGACGCGGGCGTCCGCGGCCGGTTGGAGCCGGCCGTTGACCGAGACGACTCGAGCGACATCCGACGAGACGTCAGGCGTCCGCAAGCGCGTCCCTGACCGCCTGGGCTTTGTAGAGCGTTTCCGCATATTCCCGCGAAGGATCGGAGTCGGCCACGATGCCGGCGCCGACGTGAAGGTAGCCGGTCTGCTCCCGGACGATGAGCGTCCGGATCACGATGTTCAGGTCCATGTTGCCTGAACAATCCAGATAGCCGATTGAGCCGCTGTAGGGGCCCCGGCTGACCGGTTCCAACTCATCGATGATCTCCATGCAGCGGACTTTGGGGACGCCCGTGACGGTGCCGCCGGGAAAGACCGCCTGGAAGAGGTCGAGCCAGTCCTTGCCGGGATAGAGACGGCCGGCGATGTTGCTCACCAGATGGGTGACGTGGGAATAGCGCTCGGTCACCATCAACTCGTCGACTTTGATGCTGCCGTAGTCGCAGACGCGGCCCAGATCGTTGCGTTCGAGATCGATCAGCATCAGATGCTCGGCCCGCTCCTTTTCGCTGGTCAGGAGCTCCCGGACGAGGGCCAGATCGTGCTGTCGTCCGGCTCCTCTGGGGCGGGTGCCGGCGATGGGGCGGGTCTGGACCCGCCGCCCCTGCAGCGAGATCAGCCGTTCGGGCGACGCGCTGACCAGCTGGACCGCGCCGAAATCAAGAAAGGCGGCAAACGGCGAGGGATTGATGGCCCGCAGCCGTTCGTAAATCGTCCAGGGTTTCCGCGCGCCGAGCTCGATCGTAAAGCGGTGGGCCAGATTGGCCTGGAAGATGTCACCGGCGGCAATGTAGCGCAGAGACTGCCGGACGAGCGATTCGTATCCGGCCTGGGTCTGTCCTGCGGTCACGGTCACCGCGCCGGATGTGGCCGGCGCCGGAGCATCGTACACGGGGGAGGGCTGCGCCAGCGCCCGTTGAATGTCGTCTGCGGAGACGCCGTCCGTGCCGTCGAATCGGGTCAGGGCGATCGTGATGGCGGCCTCCTGATGGTCAAAGGCGACGACCGCGCCCGTCACATAGAGGTCGAGATCGGCGAGGGGCGCGTCATTGCATGCGGTGCGGGGCAGCCGTTCGAAGAAATGAACGAGGTCGTAGCCGAAATAGCCGACCGCGCCGCCCAGAAACGGCGGCAAATCGGGCGGCGGGGAAGGCGCCGCGTAACGGGTCAACAGGGAGCGCAGCACGTGCAACGGCCGGTCGTTGAGCGTGTGGTTGATGGCGCCGTCCAGCGTGATCGCCGATCCGCGGCTCTGAATTCTTAAAAACGGATTCAGGGCGATGAAGGAATACCGCCCCGTCGGGCCGGTCGATTGCGCGCTTTCGAGCAATGCCACGGGGCGCAGGCCGGGATGGGCGCGCAACCGGCGAAACGCCTCGACCGGGGTGAGGTCGCCCATGGGCAGCGTGACGAGGGATCTGGGGGAGGTCACGGCAGCCGGATGGGGTGAAGAGGGCCGTCAGGCGGATGGGCGGTCGATCCGCTGACGGGACTCATCCATCTATTGTAGGGGCTCGCGTCGCCCCCTCCGTCAGCTTGGCGGCATCTATTTGGAAACTTTGACAATATTTCCATGGGCGACTATACTGAGTTTACGCATCGGATAGACGGTTTTTCCACAGTTTTTTGCTGTGTTATGGAAACGCTCCTCCCCGAAGAGTCCAAAAGCGACGTCGACCCGCAGAAGCTCAAGGCCGCCCGCGAGCTGTTGCAGCAGTTCATCAAAACCATGAAGTCGGTTCGACTCTATCTGTCCAATAACCCGGTTCGGCAGAAATTTTTGTCCGATTTGTTTGAACGTTTCGAGCTGTTCCTGCGCGCCTACGGCGCGTTGCGGCTGAAGGTGCGCCAGCAGGCGTTTGCCGTCGATGGAGAGGCGGTCTACGAGCAGGAGGGGCGGCAGGACAACCTGGCGTTTCGGTGTTATGTCGACGGCATCAGCGAATTGACCTTTCACGAAGGGCTGGAACAGGCCGAGTTGGTCGAGTTTCTGGAGGTGGTGGGGAGCGACCAGGATCCGCACACCCTGGACGATGATATCGTCAGTCTGCTTTGGAAACGGGATCTGCCGCACATCACCACGGTGGTGGTGGACGATCTGCCCGAGCAGACCGACTTTCTGCCCGATCAGGGCGAAGTGAAGGAGCCGGATTTGCAGGCGATGATCCGGCAGGAGGTCTCCACCCTGCCCCCCGCCGCGCTCGCCGGCCCCAGACGGCTCGAAACCCCGATGGTCATCTTCAAGCTGACCGATGAGGAAATCCAGCAATTGAAGCAGCAGATCGTGCGGGAGCAGCAGCGGGACGCCGTGGCGCAATTGCTGGATATCCTCGGCGTGATGCTCGAAATCGAGCTGGATGAGGTGTCCTTCGGGGAAATTCTGGAGATTATGGAAAAGCTGGTCGATCTGTTTATTGATCGGGGCGATCTGCCCCGGGCCGCGTCATGCGTGCGGACGGTGCGACGCCTCTATGATAATCCTCCGCAGCAGGCGGAGGTGTTCCGGACCAAACTCCATGAATTTTTGGTGCGGCTGGGCTCGCCGGAGCGGCTCGGAGCGCTGACGGTCATGCTCAATCGCGAAAAGACCACGGATCCGACGGCGTTGACGGAATTTTTGCAGGCGATGACGCCCGCGGCGCTGATCCCCCTGACTGATCTGCTGGGCACGGTGATTGTGATGAAAACCCGCAAGGTCATCTGCGATGCCATGGTGACGCTCGGCCGGGATGATATCGACCTGCTGGCGGGCCGTCTGAAGGATGATCGATGGTTTGTGGTGCGGAATCTGATCTACGTGATGGGGCGGATCGGGGGGCCGAAGGTGATCAGCTATCTGTCCCCGCTGGTCCGTCATCCGGAGCAGCGGGTCCGCAAAGAGGTCATCAAAACACTGGACGGCATGGAGTCGGACAAAATCATCGACGTGCTGCTGGAGTGTCTCCGCGACCAGGAAAGCTCGGTCCGGATGATGGCGATGCGCGCGCTGGCCCGGCGGAAAAGCCCGCGCGTGATCGAGCCGTTGACGGCCATGATCAATGACCGGCATTTTGCCGCCAAGGATGTCTCGGAAAAGCTCGAGATGTTCGTGGCGCTGGGCGCCTCGGGCCGTCCGGAGGCGCTGTTGGTCTTGAAACAATACCTGAAGGGGAGTTCCTGGTGGCGGCGGACCGGTCAGGAGGAGTTGTGCTGGTGCGCGGCCTATGCCCTCAAGCAAATGGGAACCAGGGAGGCCCTGGAACTCCTGGAGGAGGGCAGCCGTCAGTCCAGCAAGGGGCTTCAGGAGGCCTGTCAGGCGGCGCTGCGTGGAACGGCTCGTGAACTGATGATCAGGCAGGCGCGTTTATGAGCATTGGACTCGATCAGGAACTGCTGCAACTGGGCAAGACCCTGGTGAATCAATTCTCGATTCTCCTCCGGACCGCCCAGATTCACGACGTCAGAAACGTGGCGTTTGAGCAGCCGTTCGAGCAGTTTCAGCGGACGCTGTACGCGCTGCAGCGCCAGCTGGGCGATCTCTCGCTGCGGGTGGAGCGGGACGCGTTGTTCATCGGCGAAATGAAGCTGAAGATGGACATCGACACCTACGCCAACTTCACCCATGTGATGGAAGAGCTGAAAAACCACCAGGTGGGCATGGTCACGCTTCAAGAGTCGCTCAAGGCGGATGAGCTGGTGAAATTCATCCATCTGTTCGCCACCCAGGCCGTGAAGGGCGGGTGGGCGTTCTCCGAGTTTGAGCAGCAACTGAAGCGCGCCGGCGTGTTGAACATCGGCATCGAGGAATATCGCAAGGATGAAGAACGCGAATCGCTTGAGGAGGCAACCAAGGACCGCAAGGAAATGGCCAAGCGGGCCTACGCGAAGGCCTTTGCGGCGGTCACCGAGGTGATGGACAACGTCAAGGTGGGACAGACGCTGCATCTCTACCGGGCCAGGCGGGTGGTGCAGTCGATGGTGGACCAGCTGCTGCAGGACGAGGCCGCGCTGGTGGGGCTGACCACGCTGCGCTGCCATGACGAATACACGCACAACCACACGGTCAACGTCTGCATCCTGGCCATGGTGCTCGCGCAGCGGCTGGGCTATGACCGGAATTTGCTCAGCGACCTGGGCATGGCGGCGCTGTTTCACGATCTGGGCAAGGCGTCCATCTCGCATGATCTGCTCAACAAGCCGACCGACTTTACCGAAGAGGACTGGAAGATCGTCCGGCGCCATCCGATCCTCGGGGTCAAGACGATCATCAAGCTCAAGGGGCCGAGCGAAGCGGCCATCCGGATCAGCTTCGGCGCGTTCGAACATCACCTGAACTACGATCTGTCGGGCTATCCCCGGCTGCCCCGGTCCTGGGACATGACGATGTTCGGACGCGTGATCGGCGTGGCCGATTGCTATGACGCGCTGACCTCGTCCCGGGTCTACAACCGGGTGCCCTATTCCCCGGAAAAGGCGCTCAAGTTCATGCTGGCCAAGAGCGGCCGGGCGTTCGACCCCTTGTTGCTGAAAGTGTTCGTCAACAGCATCGGCATCTTCCCGGTGGGGACGGTGGTGCTGCTGGAGAGCGGCGAATTGGGCGTGGTCATGAAGGTGAGCGGCAATATCGACAAGGCCGACCGCCCGACCGTCAAAGTCATCGCGGACCCGAGCGGCAACGCCGTGGACGGCGATCTGGTCGACCTTGTCGAGCAGGAGGAAAAATCCGGCACGTATCGGAACAGCATCGTCAAGACCATCGACCCGTCCTCCTATGGGTTGGATGTCAGCCGCTATTTCGTGTAAACCCTCACGCCCGCCCCGTATTCCTCCTGTCACTGGTAGTGGGTCCGTTTCACCGTGACCGGTCTCAAAAATAGGGACACGTCCCAATTTTGGGGAGTTCCTGCTGCCTGCTTGTGGCTGACTCTGGGAAAATTGGGACGTGTCCCTATTTTTGACGTCACACATGAGGGCAGTATCAACCTGACCCACTACCCCGCCACTTTTTAGATTGACAATCGAAGGAAGGGGATGTTATATTTATATACGACAAAAATAGTCGGATAT
>JACQCE010000080.1 GCA_016201765.1 Nitrospirota bacterium | reverse complement strand
TCGCCGCGCTTGAGGCGACCACGAAACTCTTCTCGCTGTGGCACGCCCTGCACGTGCCCCTGATCTGGATTCTGGTGGTGACGGTGATCCTGCACATGGTGGCGATTTCCCTCCTGTAGCCGATGAGGCCGGCCGTTTGTCATTCTTGAAGCGCCCCCGCGCGTCCATCTCGTTCCTGTTCTTTGTCCTCGTGGCCATCGCGCTGTGGGGGGGGAAGGCCGAGGCCATTGATCTGCTCAAGGGGGTCATGCCCGGGGCGGTCTCTGCCGTCCATGAGAAGTATGAGGGCGAGTGCCTGAAGTGCCACACGATCGGCCAGAAGCAGTTTTTTCAAAAATGTCTGGACTGTCACAAGGAGGTGAAGGAGGACGTTGCCAAAAAGCGGGGCTTCCACGGCAAGACCGACGTCTCCGCCTGCGAGACCTGCCACGCCGAACACGGGGGACGGGACAAGGGGCTGGTGGTTTTTGAACAGGCGAAGTTTGATCACCGGCAGACCGAGTACGCGCTGGCCGGCAAGCATCAGGAGACGCCCTGCGCGAAATGCCACCTGAAGCCGAAATATCGGGAGACTCCGCGCGACTGTGTTTCCTGCCATCAGCTGAAGGACAAGCACAAGGGGTCGCTCGGCAAAGAGTGCGCGCGCTGCCACAACCCGAAGGCCTGGGCCGAGATCAGCTTCGATCATTCGACGACCAAATTCCGGCTGGAAGCCAAACACCAGCAGGTGGCGTGCGAGAAGTGCCACACCTCCCAGCCGTTTGACGCGGTCCCCAACACCTGCGTCGGGTGTCATCAGAAGGAGGACAAGCACAAGGGTATTCTCGGCCGGCAGTGCGAGCAGTGCCACACGGCGAAGAGCTGGAAGGAGCCCCTCTTCGACCATGGAAAGACCGCCTTTGCCCTGACGGGGCGCCATCAGAAGGTGGACTGCCTGAAATGCCACACGACACCGCAGCTCAAGGAGACACCGAAGGTCTGCGTGACCTGTCACAAGAAGGACGACTATCACAAGGGGAAACTGGGGACGGACTGCGCGCGCTGCCACACGGCGGCGGCCTGGAAGCAGCTCAAATTTGATCATTCGACGACGAAATACCCCCTGATCGGGAAGCATACCGACGTGCCCTGCGCCAAATGCCACGTGCAGGAGCGGTATAAACTGCCGACCGAGTGTTCGACCTGCCATAAAAAAGACGATCCGCACAAGGGCAAGCTGGGCGCCGGCTGCGAGCGGTGCCACACGGAGCGGGGATGGAAGGAGATCCAGAAGTTCGACCATCAAAAGGCCGACTTCCCCCTGCTGGGCAAGCACACGACCGTGCGGTGCGCGCAATGCCACAAGACCCAGCTCTTTACGGATGCGTCATCCCTTTGCATCGACTGCCACGTGAAGGATGATTATCACAAGGGCAATTTCGGGAAGAAATGCGAGTCGTGCCACACGGCCGACAGCTGGAAGAAGATCGCCTTCGATCATGCCAAGCAGACAAAATTCTTGTTGACGGGAAAACACGCGGACGTGAAATGCGCCAAGTGCCACGTCAAGCCGCTCTTCGTCCAGCCGACGCCCTCCAAGTGCCATGAGTGCCACGGCAAGGATGACTATCACAAGGGGAAATTCGGCAGGAAATGCGACGTGTGTCATGGGACGGATGACTGGAAACGCTCGACGTTTGATCACGCAACAGACGCCGGCTATGCGCTGGTCGGCAGGCACGTGGACGTCAAATGCGACGAATGCCATCTGCGTCCGCTGTTTACCGGAGGCGTGTCCCGTCAGTGCGTGACCTGCCACCGCCGGGACGATCCGCACGCCGGCGAATTGGGCGAACGGTGCGAGATGTGCCACAGTGAGACGGACTTCAAGATTATCAAGCCGAGAAGGTGATCGCGTCGAGCCGGTCACTCCAGGCGGTTGTCTGTCAGGGTCTTGAAAAACGCGTTCTTCGGGCAGGCTGGTCAAAAAGCTCCACCACCCGCTTACGCGGGTACCCGGAGGCCGCAGGGAGCGAGAAACCCGGAGTCCGACCATCTCGCAGAGCGGTGGTCGGATGAGGATTTTGAGCGACCGAGAACGCCGCAGGTGGACTTTTTCACCAGCCTGCTACGTCGACAGGATGGTGCTGATAATCGCCGTGCGGGTCGACACGCCGAGTTTCCGGCGGATGGCCTTCAGATAATCGCGGACGGTTTCAAATCCAATGCCCAGGCTGGAGGCGATTTCCTTGTCGCTCATGCCGTTGCGCAGGGCTTCCACGACATCCATCTCCCGCGGCGACAGGCCGAAGCGGCGTTGGGCTTTTCCAAGCCCGGCCCGGCCGGCCCGGACCGGCGCAATCCGTTCGATGAGCACGGCCACCAGCGGTTGACTGCCATCGACCTGGTGATTGATCCAGAAGGTTTGCAATCCGAGGGTGCGCGTGCCTGATCGCATCACGGTGTGATCCAGAGGGCCCACCGGCGCGCCCGTTGCGGTCGCCGCCCAGGGCGCCGTGGCCACCTGCGTCCTGAGCACCGTGCGGACGGTGCGCATGACCGGTTGTCGATGGCGGGCCGGCAGCAACGCGTCGGCCGAAGGATTTGCGGAAAGAAGCCGGCCGGCGGCGTTAAACAACAGCAAGCCGGGCAGCGAACGGCGCCGGGAGGATCTCCGTCCGGTGGTGAGGAACGCGGGCGTTTCGGCGATCATGGGCCGGCCCGTCTCGGGTGGAACGGTCTGGTGTTGAATGGTCTCTCCCCTCAAGGGTAGTGGATCAGTTTCACCGTGACCTGTCTCAAAAATAGGGACACGTCCCAATTTCCTCATGCAGCGCGGGGTGCTCAACGAAATTGGGACGTGTCCCCATTTTTGCCACGGTTGAATCCATGAAACTGACCCGCTACCCACTCAAGAAAGGCATTGCCAAGCACAGGCGAAAGGAGTATAGTAGCCCCCATGCGGAAAGTCAAGAACCGGCGCACGCAGACCCGTTATCCGTGGCAAGGGGAGGTCACCTATCGGCGCTCCATCCCGTCGCGCGGTCAGACGCTTCGGTCGATCAGCGGCCAGGGGCAGTTGCACAACGTGAGCGAGGGCGGCGTCTGTCTGGTGACGGACGAGCGGTTGGCCCCGAAACAGTTGCTGGCGATCGCGTTGCCGCTCAATCCCCCTGAAGTGTCGGTGCCGACGCTGGCCTATGTCCAGTGGACCCGTCCCATGCGCGGCACCGGCCGGTACGCCGCGGGCCTGTCGTTTGTGGTGTGAAACAGGTGGCTAGGTACAGATAAAATAGAAATCGTTTCTCTTCCTAGCTACCCAGCCACCTCATCACCCAGCCGCCTTTTTTAGGTTCGCTTGACACTGGAGGGACCGCTGGTATAGAGTGATGCCCGGTTGTGGTGGATTGATTTGTAGGCGGATTGCAACCACCTTAAAAAAGTGCTAAAGAGCCAGGCGAGCTGTCGAAGGAGTGGATGTGACGAGCGACCCTGTGCTGCTAAGGCACGGGGTTTTTTGTTGGGCTCATTCCAGGAATGGACTGGGCCCGTGACGCTCAACATGGAGGCGCAGCATGAGTCGTGTGAACTATCTGTTTACGTCTGAATCGGTGACCGAGGGCCATCCCGACAAAATTGCGGATCAGATTTCCGACGCCATTCTGGACGAGATCATTGCCAAGGATCACTACTGCCGGGTCGCGTGTGAAACGCTTGTGACGACCGGCCTGGCGTTCGTAGCCGGGGAGATCACCACCAACTGTTACGTGGAAATTCCCGAGATCGTCCGGCGCACGGTCCGCGACATCGGCTATACGCGCGCCAAGTACGGCTTCGATTTCGAGACCTGCTCGGTCCTGACGGCGATTCACAGCCAGTCGCCCGATATCGCGATGGGGGTGGATACCGGCGGCGCAGGGGACCAGGGCATCATGTTCGGCTACGCCACCAATGAAACGCCAGAGTTGATGCCGACGCCCATTCTCCTTGCCCACAAACTGACCAAGCGGCTGACGGATATGCGGAAGGAGGGGATTCTGCCCTACCTGCGGCCCGATGGCAAATCGCAGGTCACGGTGGAATATCGCGACGGCAAACCGGTTCGGGTGACCGCGGTCGTGATCTCGATCCAGCACAGCCCGGATGTGACGCTCAAGGATCTGCGCGAAGATGTGATTGAAAAGGTGATCAAGCCGACCATCCCGCCGGCGCTCCTCGACGAGGAGACCGTCATCTACCACATCAACCCCACGGGGCGGTTCGTCATCGGCGGGCCGCAGGGCGACACCGGCATCACGGGCCGGAAGATCATCGTCGACACCTATGGCGGCGTCGGCAGCCACGGCGGCGGCGCTTTTTCCGGCAAGGATCCGACCAAGGTCGACCGGTCGGCTTCCTATATGTGCCGGTACGTCGCCAAAAATCTGGTCGCGGCCGGCATCGCCGAGCGGTGCGAGGTGCAGGTGGCCTATGCCATCGGTGTGGCCGATCCCGTGTCCATCCTGGTCGACACCTTCCGCACGGGCAAAATTCCCCAGGAACGGATTCTGGAGCTGGTCAGGCAGTTCTTCCCGTTGACGCCGAAGGGGATCATCGATTATCTCGATCTGCGCCGGCCGATTTACAAGAAGACCGCGGCCTACGGCCACTTTGGCCGCCAGGAGCCGGAATTCACCTGGGAGAAGACGGATCTGGGAGACAAGATCAGAAAAGAAGCGGGATTGTAAGAAGAATAGTAGCCAGTAGGCGGTAGGCAGGGTCCAGGAAGAATAGGGGACAGTAGGCAGGGGCCAGTAGACAGGAAAAAACACAGAGGCTGGGCGATGTAGAGTTTAACTGGCTACTGTCTACTGTCTACTGACTACCAATTAGAGGCCTTCAAGGAAGAATAGGAGAGAACGTGGATTACGATGTCAAAGATATCGGGTTAGCGGATCGCGGGGCGGGGCGGATCGAGTGGGCGGAGCAGGAAATGCCCGTCCTGCGGT
>JACQCE010000073.1 GCA_016201765.1 Nitrospirota bacterium | reverse complement strand
ACGTTTCTCGGCGCCACGGGGACGGTGACGGGCTCGAAGTACCTCCTCACCTCGGGCTCGACGCGACTGCTGGTCGATTGCGGCCTCTTTCAGGGTTTCAAGGCATTGCGGCTCAGGAACTGGGCCGCGCCGCCGGTCAACCCGTCGGAGCTGGACGCCGTCGTCCTGACCCACGCGCATCTCGATCACAGCGGCTATCTGCCGCTGCTGGTCAAGCGCGGGTTTTCCGGGCGCATCTACTGCACGACGGGCACGCGCGATCTGTGCGCGATTCTCCTGCCGGACAGCGGCCATTTGCAGGAGGAGGACGCGGCGCAGGCGAACAAACACCGCTATTCCCGGCACACGCCGGCGCTGCCCCTCTACACGCAGGAGGATGCCGTGCGGTCGTTGAGCCGGTTCTTCCCCATCGAGATGGAACGGGACCTCGATCTCGGCGACGGCGTGACGCTGCGGCTGTCGCCCGCCGGCCACATTCTGGGTTCGTCGCTCGTGTCGGTCAGACGCGGCGGCACGTCCCTGCTCTTGACCGGCGATCTCGGGCGGCCGGCCGATCTGATCATGAAACCGCCGGCCGCGGGGCGGCGGGCCGACTATCTGGTGATCGAGTCGACCTACGGCGATCACCTGCACGACCCGGATGATCCGGAGAAGGCGCTGGCCGCCGTGATCAACCGGACGATTGCGCGCGGCGGCGTGGTGGTGATCCCGTCGTTCGCGGTCGGCCGGACGCAGACGATGCTCTATGCGCTCCACCGGCTCAAGGCCGCCGGGACGATTCCGGAGGCGCTGCCGGTCTTTCTCGACAGCCCCATGGCGGTTGAGGCGACCGATCTGTATGTCCGGGCCGCCGGCGAGCACCGCCTGTCCCCGGCCGAGTGCCGGGCGATGGGCCGCGCCGCGCGGTTCGTCAACAGCGTGGAGGAGTCGAAGCAGTTGGACGGCCTGGACGCGCCCATGGTGTTGATCTCGGCCAGCGGAATGGCGACCGGCGGCCGGGTGCTGCACCATTTGAAAGTGTTTGCGCCCGAGCCCCGCAATACCATCCTGTTTGTGGGGTTTCAGGCGGGCGGCACGCGGGGCGAGGCGATGATCAACGGCGCGGCCGCGGTCAAGATCCACGGGGCGTACGTGCCGGTGCGGGCCGAGGTGGTCGGGTTTGACGGCTTCTCGGCGCATGCGGATGCCGCCGAGATGATTGACTGGCTCAAACGGTTCGAGGCGCCGCCGAAGCAGACGTTTATCACGCACGGCGAGCCGGCGGCGGCGGATGCGTTACGCCGCCGGATTGAGGAGCAACTCGGCTGGCGCTGCCGCGTCCCGGATTATCTGGAGAAGGCGGTGTTGGGGTAGGGAGGAAAGCGGATTAGTAAAGAAACGGCGGATTAAGGGTTAGAAAGGCACAAGCGGATTAAGGATTAATGGGACGACAGCGGCCGAGAAAAGAACAGGCGGTTAATCCTCAACCCTAATCCGCATTCTCTCTATTACCCCCTAATCCGCTGTTGCTTTATTAATCCGGTTGACTTCTTTTGAAGCACTGTGCTAAAGTTGTGTTGCTCCAGCTCAGACGTTTTGAGGTCTTGAACAACCGCAGAGGCTGTCACACAAGACTCTGCGGTTTTTTTACGGCCGCGGAAACCCCTGGCATGAGAGCATAGACAATCACACAAGGAGAGTACGGTTATGGCAAAAGGTACAGTCAAGTGGTTCAACGCAGACAAGGGCTTCGGATTTATCTCGCAATCCGGAGGCGGCCCGGACGTGTTCGTCCATTTCTCCGCCATCTCTGGCGAAGGTTACAAGTCATTGGACGAGGGCCAGTCGGTTGAATTCGAGATCACGCAGGGTCCCAAGGGTCCGCAGGCCAGCAACGTCGTCAAGGCTTAAGACGTATTTAAGCTGATGCAGAACGAGCCTCCCGATGCACATCGGGAGGCTCGTTGCGTTTGGAAAAAGGGGACAGGCTACTTTTTTAGCATCCCAACAGGATTCGATGGACAAAAAAGTAGCCTGTCCCCTTTTTCAGTTCCGCGGATGACAATCTCAAAACGTACAGGCGTCCGATGGCGGCCAGTGCAGGAGGACGTGGGCGTACCGGCTCATGTCCATGTCGGCCCTGGCCCGTTTGAAATAGGCCTGCCAGAAGCCGGCGATCTGTTCGGCCTGCATCGGTGAATTCGCCGATGCGCCGGCCACGTAGACGCAGACGCCCGAGAGGTTGGGGATCATCCCCTCCTTGTCCAGATTGTCGATCAGTTTGCCGGTGGCGTCGGGCGTCCAGGAGACGTGTTGAAAGCGGTAGGGTTCGTAATCCTCGATCATGTCGGACATGAGCACGAGCACTTTGCGCTGGGCGACGCGGTGAAAGAGTTTTTCGGTCAGCAGCAATGAGCTGAGAATGTCGGTCCGGGCGCTGGCGTCGTGCCGGGCGAAGATCGCGTCAATCTGTTTGTCGATCCCCTCCCTGGCTTTGGGAATCTGGGTTTCGATTTCCTTCACCTGTTTTTTGTGTTTGAGCAGGTTGTCCGTCCACCCGTTGAAGCCGGGCATCGGCGGGAGGGTGGCGTCGACCAGCGGGTGAAAGCCCGTCAGGGTCCGGTCGGTGATCGGGGCGATCAGGAGCCGGTCGCCCGGCTCCAGCGTGGGCACGATCTGGCCGGTCAGCGCCTCTTTCAGGATGGCCCGGTCGTCCGCCCGGATGCTCTGGGAGAGGTCGAGGAAGACGACGTACTCGGTGCCCCCGGGCTCCGCGGCTGTGGAGGTGGAAAGGCGGCAGCCCGCGACCAGGAAGAGGCTGCCGACGAGCAGCAGGCCGAGCAGGACCGACCAGGAAGAGGCTGCCGACGAGCAGCAGGCCGAGCAGGACGCCGACGGCGTAGTCACGCCGGGCCCGCCAGCCCCCCCATTTCATGGACGGTTTCTGCTTTGATGGTTTCCGGTTCATCGGATAGCTCCCCTCTCCGTTCCCTGCAGATCGCCGAGCCACACGTCAGCCCGCGACCAGGAAGACACTGCCGACGAGCAGCAGGCCGATCAGGACGCCGACGGCGTAGTCACGCCGGGCCCGCCAGCCCCCCCATTTCATGGACGGTTTCTGCTTTGATGGTTTCCGGGTCATGATTGTGCTCCCCCCTCCGTTCCCTGCAGATCGCCGAGCCACACGTCAGCCCGCGACCAGGAAGAGGCTGCCGACGAGCAGCAGGCCGATCAGGACGCCAGCGGCGTAGTCACGCCGGGCCCGCCAGCCCCCCCATTTCATGGACGGTTTCCGTTTTGCCGGCCGCCGGCTCATCGGTCCACTCCTGCGTCCACCCCTTGAAGTTCGTCGAGCGGCACTTCCTCCCACAACTTCAGCGACGGGTAGTCCGGGTCGCGGCGGAAGCTCGGCGGCGGGAGGAGCTGGCGGAAGCGCATGTTGGTCTGCCGGTAGAGGGCGACCCGCTGGTTGGTCAGGGCCCTGATCTGGTCAATCTGGCTTTTGGCCCGCTGGATTTCGCCGTTGAGCTTCATGCCGAGCGTGAACAGCTTATGACGGACCCGGTTGCGCTTGCGGTCCAGAAAAACGAGCGAGGAATGGGTCACGTCCAGTTTTTCATCCGGGTCATGGGCGTAGAAGGAGCTGACGAGCGCCGCGAAGAAGACCAGGATGTTCAGCGAGAAGAGAATGTATTGCATCTCGTTCTGGCTGGTCTGGAGTGCGTCGGGGGCTCCGGCCTGCGTGGAGATGTAGACGCCGCGCAGGACGCTGATGCCGAAGAGGGCCGCGCCCACCGCGATCGGCGTCAGGAGCCCGATCAGAATGTTGCCGGCCGTCCGGGGGAGCGACTGGCGCATGTTCAGGCCGATAAACAGCCCCAGCAACGGAATGGTGATCGCCAGGGTGGAGGCCATGACGTAGGTGAGGAACTCCGGCTCGCCGAAGAGCCGGAAGACGACCGTGTTGAGCGGAAATTCGCCGATGCCCAGAAACAGAATCAGCCCCCAATGGAACCGGGAGGGAAAGGGCATGGAGACGTCGCGGCCCAGCTCCCGTTTGCGCGCTTCAAACCGTTCCGCCACGGCCTTCTGCCGGCCGGCCATGTCGTTGTAGCGCCGCTGGAGCATTTGATAGACCGGCTGCAGCCTGGAGATCCGGGCCGAGGCTTTCTGATAGGCGCGCTGGGCCTTGCGCTCGCCGTTGGCGATCAGCGCCTGTTCGAACGGGGCCGGGCTGAAGGAGCCCATCTCGGGCTGATTCCGTTCGCCGTCCCGCTGGCCTTCGATCTGGATCCGCTGTTCGTCCGTGAAGGGGACGAACCGTTGTTTCAGCACGGCTGCAAGTTCCATGAGAGTTCCCTCCATTGAATGTGGGGGCCCGTGCGGAAGAAGCGGAGAAAGGTCCTCCGATGCCCCCACACCCCGAGCCACCGATTGTCTACCGTCGGCCGCACGTTTCCCCTGGATTGCTCTCGGCCCATGTGGTTGTTACCGGGCCATCACGCCGTTTGACGAGACGGGCTGCGGCTCCTGATGCTTCTTCAGCAGCGACGTCAGCTCATCCACCAGGAATTTCACGTTGTCCAGCACGTTGTCCTCCGTGGCGGACAGATCGGTCATGCTTTTGACCATGCCCTGATAGTCGGCCCGCATCTGGGACAGCGTGGTGTGGATCGTATCGAGCCCCGTTCGCAGTTTGTCCCGCTCCTGCCGCAGGCCGTTCCATCGGCGCTGGAGCGAATCGAGCTGATCGCGGACCGTGGACGACTGGTGGATCAGCTCCTTGTAGTCGGTGATCGCTTCAATGATCCGTTTGACTTCATGATCGTTCAACATCGACGCCTCTCTCCTGTGTGAACGGCATGTGTGCCTGTTTGCGCCACGCCGAAACATTGCCGAAACAACGTTGACGGCCCCCGGCCCATGGCTGGGGCGCACACGACCCCGTACCAAAGCGCAACCCCCGTGCCAGACCGCCGGCTGGGGAAAAGACTGGCATTTCCGCCCGGGGGGTGGCGCCGCACTGCCCGGACAGGGTCCGGACTGTGTAATGGGTTTCCGACCGGCCGGATGCCCAACCGGCGCCTCCCTAGTCTTGCGGGTGGCCTCTTGGCGGTGGGAGATCCGGTGCCGTCTGGAGGGAGTTTCAACCCCGCCCCTGCAGGCCGGTGAATTGATCTCCATGTATTCCCTCATTTTTCCCCTTGACGGCGGGCGAAAAGACGGTTACCCTTAGCCCTTGTGATCGGACGGCTATCATATATAGGCGGGCTGGCGCTGGCAGGGGTATTGTTGTTGACGGCGTTCTTCTTTGTCGGGGGAGCCGGGCAGGCCGCCCCCGAGGTCGTTGCGGACGGCAGCCTGCCGGAGTCGCCCTCGAACGACCAACTGCGCTTTTATCTGGATCCGAAGAAGCTCTCGCTCCATTCGGAGGCGGCACTGGTGGTGGACGGCCGCGAGAGGCAGGTGCTCTACGAACGGAACGTGCACGTCAAACGGCCGATTGCCTCGCTCACGAAGCTCATGACCGCCATGGTGGCGCTGGACGCCGGACTGCCGGATGATGAGGTGATCACCATTACGAAGGCGGATCGGGACCGGCTGCGCGGCTCCGGGTCGAAGCTCAACTTCGGCACCAGGCTGACGCGGCGTGATTTGATCAAAATCGCCCTGGCCGGATCGGAAAACCGGGCGGCGATGGCGCTGGCGCGCACCTATCCCGAAGGGGTCGACCATTTTGTGGCGACGATGAACGACAAGGCCCGTCGGCTCGGTTTGAAGGAGACGACGTTCCGTGATCCGGCCGGGCTGCATCGCGGCAACATGTCGACTGCGGCGGACCTGGTCGCGCTGGTGGAGGCCGCCTCCCGGTATGCGCTGATTCGTGAATTTACGACCGTGGGCGCCTCATCGGTCACCGACCAGCGGACGGGCTGGAAGATCAGGTTCGTCAACACCAACCGCCTGGTCCGGAACGGTCAGTGGGACATCGAACTGAGCAAGACGGGATATATCGCCGACGCCGGTCATTGTCTGTTGATGCGGTTCGAGATCGCCGATCGGCCGGTGACGCTGGTGCTGCTCAATTCCTGGGGCGAATTGACGAAGTATGGCGACGCCAACCGCATCCGCAAGTGGATCGATCGCGCCGACCGGAAGGCTCGAAGCGCGGCCCGCGAACTGCAAGCGGCGGTTCCCGCACGCGCTTCGTCTGGCGGCCCGCTCCGCACCGCCTCCTCCCGATAATCCCGCACCGGGTTTCCCATCATGACACGCGCAGGGGCAGGCCGGCGTTGCGCCCGTCGTCTGGTTGGGCCGGGGCCGCGCCTGGCTGGACGAGGGGATTGCATTCCGGCGCGCGGCTGAATAAGATGGGCGGGTGCATCGTCAAATCAGACGAGGGCGGGCGATGAAGACCTTATCCACACTTACCACGGGAGGGAGACCTATGCGGTGGCTCGGTTATGCAGGCATGGCGGTCATGGCGGTGATGTTTGTGGCGGTGTCCGGTCAATCCGTACGGGCGGCGGAGGCCCCGCTGCCGACGGCGGCGGGTTCGGCGGCCAAGATGCACAACGATGAAGGCATCAAGCACTTTGGCGCGGGCCATATGGACGTGGCGGCGGATCATTTCCGCGGCGCGGTCAAGGCGGATGACAAGTCGGCCGAGGCTCATTTCAATCTCGCTCTTGCGCTGGACGGCATGGGTAATCACAAGGAAGCCACCGCGGAGTTTAAAAAGGCGCAGGAGCTGGGCGGCAAGAATCCGGCCATCGCCAATTCCGCTGCGTTGAAGAAGCATCTGGGCATGTGATCCGATCGGCGGGATATGCGCCCGTCGAGTGATGGACACGCAGTGTGCGGGGCCCGTGGGTGAGTCGTCCACGGGCCCCGAAGTTTTTCGGCCTGACAATCGGGCCGGCACGGGGAGGGGAATCGGATGACGGGACAACAGGGGGCTGCGGGCGACGACCTGCCGGCGGAGGCGGCGGCCGCGATCGAGGCGGGACGGAAGATTGAGGCGATCAAAATCGTCAGGAAGGCGAAGGGCCTTGATCTGAAGGACGCCAAAGACCTGGTGGATCGCTATGTCGAGGCCCGGCCGCATCTGCAGCGGAAGCTGGCCGAGGCGCAGGCCGAATCGAAGCGGGGCTGTGTGATCTGGCTGCTGACGCTCCTGGCGGCGGGGCTGGGGCTGGTGTATCTGTTGAAGGGCAGGTAACCGCCGGCGATCAGACGAACGCCACGCTTTTCGTGGCCGCCGAGACGACGAAGCAGCGGTCGTTGTTCGATTGAGGATCGGAGGGGACCAGGAAGAAACCGGGCCGGTTCGGCTGGTAACCCTGGGTGGTGCCGAGAATGGTTTCCCCGTCCTTGAAGACGACCTTGAGCTTGCGTCCGGCGGTTGCTGCGGGGGCGTTGAAGTCTTTCAAATCGTTATACTGCGGTTTGCCCTGATGGTCCTTGACGAAGAAGACGGCCTTCAATTCGGCGACGCGCACCTCGATCGGTTTTGCCTGGGCCGGCGGGAGCTGGGTGATGTGGAAGACCTCTTTGTTGGGGAAAAAGTCATCCGTGAAGCCCTTCACGAGCCGTCCATCCTGGTAACGGACCACTATTTTATTTTGTGCCACAGCCTGTGCCCCTGATGGTTTCTCCTCTTAAGGTAACTAAGGAGCGTCGGCCTGTCAATCGGTCCCGGACGCGAGGTAATGGATTGCTGCCTGTACCTTAATGGACAAGCGGAAACACAGGAACGAAGACAGGGACTGTGGGGTTTTTCACGCAGGTGTCCCAAAAAGTGCCGTGCGATGGTTTCCCGCCATGTTGTTTCAACAGCTCAACGATTTTGTCATGGTTGTTGTCCTTTGCAACGGTCACCGGTGTCCAGCATGTCGTGGATTCAGCGCGGGGATCGGCACCGTGATCGAGGAACAATTGGACCACCGGTTGATAGCCGCGTTGTGCGGCAAAATGCAGCGGCGTCCAGTTGTAGCTGGACTTTGCATTGATATTTGCACCATGCCTCAGGAGCAACTCGATGAGCTCTGGGGAGCCGCGTTGCGCTGCAATGTGGAGTGGTGTCAAATTGTATGGGGTAATCGAAGTCTCGAGTTTTGCCCCTCGTGCCAAGAGCAGCTCAACCATATCACGACGGTCATTCAGAACCGCAACATGGAGCGCAGTGGCCCCATGAGTGTTGCTTGCATTGATATCAGCCTTGTGGGCGAGCAGTGATTCAGCCATTTTTACAAGTCCCTCCTGTGCTGCAATGTGGAGAGGTGTCGCGCCAGCTGAGTTTGTGATGTTGGGGTCCGCATGGTGTGCCAACAACACCTCTGCAGCGCTCTGCTGTCTGTTCAAGGCAGCGATATGCAAGGGTGTTCTATCCTCATTGTCCATAGCGTTGGCATAAGCGTGATGCTCGAGGAGCTGTTCAATGGTTTTATCGTGACCAACAGACACGGCAACGTGAACCGGTGTCCAGCCGTTACGCGATCTGACCATGACATCGTTGCGGTGGTCCAGCAACACCTTCGTAACCGCATCGTCAGAGTTCCAGCCAGCCATATGGAGTGGTGTGAGGCCGTCCGATGTTGTTGCAGCAGAATTGGCCTGATGTTTCAGTAAAAGTTGAACTAATTCTTGGTGGCCATAGCGTGCTGCCAGGTGCAACGGGGTCCATCCGCCGCCGCGTTCGCTGACATTAACCTCGGCTTTCGCCGCGAGGAGCAATGACGAGATGTCCAGCCGGCCAAGCTGTGTGGCTGAATGGAGCGGGGTCCAGTTCATCGCACTCCTCGCATTAGGGTCGGCCCCGTTAGCCAAAAGATATTTTACGAGTTCAATGTCGCCATTGCGCGAGGCAATGTGTAATGGGGTTATACCAGCACTGTCTTGTCTTGTATCCAAAGCGATTGCTTGCTGATATTCTGCAAGTGCTTCATCCCGTCGGTTTTGCTGGGCATAGACTGAACCGAGTATTGTGTGTGCGTCAATTTCCTTGGGCCACTGATTGATGATTGCCTGCAATTGTGAAATCGCGTTATTCAATTGTTTGCTGTTCATATAGGTTGCTGCAAGTTGCTTCTGCGGCAGCGGATTGTTAGGGTATAACTTGATGGTTTCCTGAAGCAGCGCGATGGCTTTGTCAAAATGGTTTTGTTTGGTGTACGCGGCGCCCAGTCTCACTCGTGTGATCAGCTCTCCCGGGCTGAGGGCCTGCGCGGTTTTTAATTCGTTGACGGCTTCTTCGTAGCGCTCCTCCTCCAGGTAGAGCGTGCCCAGTGCGGCATGAGCGATCGGGAGATTTTGATCAATGGCGACGGCGGTTTGGTAATAGTCGATGGCGTACTGCTGATTGCCCATTCTGGAATAGAGACTGCCGAGGTAGATATAATTGCTGATTTCCTCCGGGTTGAGCGCGATGGCATCCTTGTATTCTTGGATGGCATCATCGATCTTGTTTTGTTGAAGATAGAGACTGGCCGCATTTTGATGGCGGGCCATTTCGGATGCGGCGGCACAGCCCATGGCAGAGGCCATGAGCACGATGGCGACGATTTTTTTTGTGGATAGCAAGCTGGTACGGATCACCGTGACGCTCTCATGGTGGTTGAGCCTGTTTCTTTGGTTCTGAATGTCGTGCTACAGTAGCCCGGCCCTGCACATGGTCTGATTTTATCAAATTCCGTGGCGGTTAGAATGAAAAAACTCGGTGTGATGGTCTGTCTTCTTCTGACTGCACAGGCCGGCTGTCTGGCAGGCCGGTGGGCCGAACTCAACGCACAAATTCAGGAAACCGCTCGACAGGGTCGCTATACTGACGCAACCAGAATTGCTGAAGAGGCGGTGAATGTCGCAGAGCACGAGTTTGGTGCGAACCACCCCAGGGTGGCGACTTCCCTCGATACGTTGGGACAACTCCATGTTTTATCAGGCCAGGCGTCGTTGGCATTGCCGCTTTATCAGCGGGCGCTCTCCATTCTGGAACACTCGTTGGGCATGTATCATCCTGACGTGGCGCTGTCGCTCGGGCATCTGGCCGGCGTACTGATGTCGGAGGGAAAATTTCAGGAGGCCGAACCATTGCTCAACAGGGCGGCCACGATCTTTGAAAAGTCGCTGGGGGCCCGGCATGCCTATACGGTAACGGTGCAGGCCAGTTTGGGCAGCCTGTATCTGTATGAAGGCCGTCACGCATTGTCGGCAAAACGGATGGATCAGGTGCAGGTTGTTATTGACGAGGTTCCCGGCGGGAAGGACGGGCAGTTTATTGGGGCGTTGGGGGATCTGGCCGGCTGGTATGAAGCCCAGGGCCAGTGGAGTCGAGCGGAGCGCTACCGCGTGCGGGCCGTGGCCGCCGTCACGCGCGAGTCCGGCACGGAGGTGGATGAGTTGTTTGCGGCGGGGCCGGTGGAGGCGCTGGGGCAACTCTATCTTGAGCAGCTACGCTGCACGGATGCGGAGCCGTTGCTCCAACGCGTCTTCACGATTCGGGAGCGTGTGCTCGGCGCGCACAATCCCGCCGTCGCCGAATCGTTGCGCAATCTCGCCTGGTTGGCCATGGTGAAGGGGGACGACCGTCAAGCCAGGGAGCTGTTGATTCGGGCCATGACCATTCTGGAGGAGATGCTCGGTTCCGATCATTATCAATTTGTGTATTATTTGCCCTTTGTGGCCGGTCTTTATCGATCAGAAGGCCGATTGGTCGAGGCCAAGGCGCTCTACCAGAGAACCCTGGCGCTGGTCGAACAGTATCTTGGACGCGACCATCTGCAGTCGGTCTCGCTGCTGAACGGGTTGGCGACCATCGACGTCGCCGAGCGGCGGACGGCCGATGCGGCCGATCGCTACCAGCGCGCGTTGACGATCGCCGAAGCGGTGTCGCACGATCATCCGCTGACGGCGGACTCGCTCGTCGGCTTGGGACGGCTCTATGTGACTCAGGGGCGCTACCCGCAGGCGGAGCTGGTGCTGAAGCGGGCGTTGACGATTCGAGAGCGCATGTTCGGCTCCAGTCATCCGATGGTGGCCGATGTGTTGGAGGGGTTGGCGCGGGTCTATCACGAACTGAAGCGGGATTCGGAAGCGTTGGCTCTGGAGAAGCGGATTTTCGAAATTTACAGCCAGCAAAGCCAGTGCGGCCGGAAGAATCTGCTCGCCCGGTTTACAGCCGCTTGAACTGCTTGCTCAGCGACAGCTCCTGGCATTGATAGGACGAGCCGATGTCAACGCCGTAAATTTTCTTCGGCACCGCCAGCAGCCGTTCGTAGATCAGCCGGCCGACGGTCTGGCCGTCTTCGAGCAGGAAGGGGACCTCGTGGGAGCGGACCTCCAGCACCGCGCGGGTGCCCTTGATGTCGGCGCTGCCGTAGCCGAAGCCGGGATCGAAAAAGCCGGCGTAATGGATCCGGAATTCGCCGACCGACGGATCGTAGGCGACCATCGCCGCGGCATAGTTGGGCGGCACCCGCACTTTTTCCTTTGAAATGAGAATGTAGAAGTCGTCCGGGTTGAGGATGAGGCTTCGGCTGGCCGGTCGCCGGATCGGCTCCCAGTAATCGGTCGGATCGTAATAGTCAATCAGCTCGAGATTGATCAACGGGGCGTGGCGCTTGGCCCGGTAGCCGATGATCTCCGAATCGTCGCGCCCCTGCAGGTCGATCGACACCCAGAGCCCCTTGTCGATCATCGCGTCGGCGGGCTCGTCGCCTTCGAGGTAGACCAGCGTCTCCTTGGCGTGCAGCTCGTCCAGCGCGGCGTCGGATGGCGGCGGCGCGCCGCGCACGAAGCGCAGCTGGTTGAGCTTGGTGCCCTGGCGCACGAGCACGCTGAAGGTTTTCGGCACCACTTCGATGTACAGCTTGCCCTTGTAACCTTCGGCGACCCGTTCGAATTCCTTGGAGTAGTCGGTGATCAGCCGGGTGAAAATGTCGAGCCGGCCCGTGGTGCTTTTGGGGTTGGCCTTGCCGGAGAGTTGCGCGGGCAGCCGCAGCTCTTCCAGCAGCGGGATGATGTAGACGCAGCCCCGCTCCAGGACGGCCGGCGTGGTCAGATCGATCTCGTGCATGAAGAGCTCTTCGATCCGGTCGCGGACGGTCGCCTGCTCGCCGGGCAGGAAGCTCGCGCGCACGCGATAGGCGACGGGGCCGAGGCGCAGGTCGATGCTGGCGGGCTGGATTTGACTCTCCGCAATCGGCCAGTCGGCCGGCGCGCTGACGTGGCCGTTTTTGACGAGTTCGTCGATTCCCTGCGACGGAATGAGGCCGGTGGTGTGGAGGAGCCGCAGATCTTTTTCCAGCTCGGGGAAGATGTTGGCGATGTCGGGTTTCATTGGGCGGTTGTTGACCTCTTTGGGGGAGCATGGTACCGAAGTGGAATGAGAGAAGCAAGAGGCCAGAAGCCAGAGGCCAGAAGCCAGAAGCAGAAGCCAGAGGCCAGAAGCCAGAAGCAGAAGCCAGAAGAAGTATTCCCTTTAGTTTCTTGTCTCTTGTTTCTGACCTCTTGCCTTTAGCTTCTTGCCTCCAGCTTCCAACTTCCTGGGGTAGAATAGGGCATCATGGACGAACCCCTAACACCCGAGTTGCTCATTCGCGCCTACGAGCAGGGCTTCTTTCCGATGGGGGAGGAGGACGGTTCGATTGCGTGGTACTGGCCCGATCCCCGGACGATCATTCCACTCGACCGGTTTCATGTGTCCAAACGATTGGCGCAGACGGTCCGGCAGGGCCGGTTTGAGATCGGGATCGACTGCGAGTTTGAAGGGGTGATGCGCGCCTGCGCCGATCGGGAGGAGACCTGGATCACCGAGCCGATCGTGGCGGCCTACACGGCGCTCCATCGGCGGGGGCTGGCCCATTCGATTGAGGCGTATCAAGCCGGCAGGCTGGTCGGCGGAATCTACGGCGTCAGTCTGGGCGGGGCATTCATGGGTGAATCGATGTTCTCGCGCGTGACCGACGCGTCAAAGGTCTGCCTCGTCCATCTGGTCGACCGGCTGCGCGCAAGGGATTATTCGCTCTTTGACGTGCAGTTTCTCACGTCCCATCTCGAGCGCTTTGGCGCCGTGGAAATCCCGAGGGAGGAGTACATGCGGCGGTTGGG
>JACQCE010000068.1 GCA_016201765.1 Nitrospirota bacterium | reverse complement strand
GCCCAGCCGATGCTCCGTTCATTGGCCACGCCGAACACGGCGGCGACTTTCCCAGTCATTAAGCCCATGGATAACTCCTTTGAGTGGTTCGCTCTGCTGCATCATAAAAGAAGCGAGTGAGGAATGTAAATATGGAGAAGACGTGAGGCGCGGGGGGAAGCCAGAAAAGAGACGAGAGGCAAGAAATGAAGAACAATCACTTTTCCCTTTGCGTTCAAAAGATCCAATCCGATAGTCGCTTTCCCGCTGTTTTGTGCTTGCTCCCAAATAGGGAGCGTAGCATAATGAGGGGTGCGGATCATCTCGCGCAAAACGCTTCGGGTGTTTTGGGAAAAGCATCCGGATGCGGAGCAACCATTGCGTGCATGGTATTATGACGTCAAACATGCGGACGGGCGGAGTCCGGCACAGATAAAAGCCGTGTACAGAAATGCCAGCTTTGCGGGGCGCAACCGGGTGGTGTTCAACATCAAAGGGAATCAATACCGGCTCGTCGTTGCCGTGCAATATGATTTTCGGATCGTATTTATCCGATTTATCGGCACGCACAAGGCGTATGACACAATCGATGCGTCGACAATATAAGGAGGCGATGATGGAGATCAAGCCGATCAAGACAAGAAGAGACTATGCGGCTGCCCTGAAAGAGATCGAGCGACTGTTTGATGCTCGGTCGGGTGCCCCTGACGGCGACCGCCTTGAAGTGCTCACAGCGCTTGTCACAGTCTATGAAGAAAACCATCACACAATCCCGCCTCCGAATCCTATCGAGGCGATCCAGTATTACATGGACAGCAGGGGACTGACGCGTCGTGATCTTGAAAAGTACCTCGGCAGTCGTGCGCGCGTGTCCGGAATTCTCAATCAGAAACGGCCGCTGACGATGGAAATGATCCGTAATCTGCACAAAGGCCTCGGCATCCCGGCGGAAGTGCTGATCCAACCCTATCGAATCAGCAAGAATGCCGCCTGAGGAGTACTGCTGCGAGTCGCGCCTCCCGCCCATTGATAATAAACCAAAAAACAGGGTCAGAGAACATTTTCGATGTGCATTGGCGATGGGTTCCGTTTCGCTCCATTAATTGTTCTCTGAGCCGGTTTTTACATGTCCTCCTATCAGGCTCAATCCACCAATACTCCGACAACCTTGAAACGTCATGCGGTTGCAGCGTTCGCCGGTGGGGCAGTCATCGGATCGCTTGGTGGGCTCATTGGGCTCGGTGGCGCCGAATTCAGACTGCCATTGCTAATCGGGCTGTTCGGATTCGGCCCCCTCGAAGCGGTGATCCTCAATAAGGCGATGAGTCTGGTGGTCGTGGCCTCAGCGTTACCCTTTCGTACAGCGAGTGTCCCGATGGCACGTGTTCTGGAGCATTGGAGCGAAATCCTCACGCTGTTGTCCGGCAGCATCGCCGGGGCATGGTTCGGTGCTGGATGGGCCACACGGCTGAAGTCACATACACTGTACCGCGTCATCGCGGTGCTTCTGGTAGGCATTGCGGGGGTACTTCTGTGGGGTCACGACACTGGGGTCGGTCACCAATCATGGCTCAATGGCTGGTTGTTGACAACCGTTGGCATGCTGGCCGGCGTGGGGATCGGGGTCGTGGCCGCCCTACTGGGCGTGGCCGGAGGAGAGCTGCTTATTCCAACAATTGTTCTGCTGTTTGGAGCAGACCTCAAACTTGCCGGAAGCCTCTCGCTCGCTGTCAGCTTGCCGACCATGATCACCAGCTTCACGCGCTACAGTCTCGACCAGAGCTTCGTGGTGATTCGTACGCAGCACCGGTTCCTGCTGGTCATGGCCGCCGGCTCGCTGGCCGGCACATATATTGGTGGACGCCTGCTCGGTGCGGTCCCAACGGTCATACTGTTGCCTCTTTTAGCTGCCATCTTGGTTATCTCTGCGGTGAAGATTTGGCGCCATGCGTGACGCTCTTTGGTGAAGTTCGAGTCGAAACTTATTCCGATGATATCTGAGAGGTTCCTTTCCGCCGCTCCTTCCCGTAATACACCTTCACCAAATACAACCCGCACGCCGGCGCTGGGGGGCCGGCTAATCTCCGATCCTTATCCTTCAGAATCTCGGCCATCCGGTTCGGCGGCCAGCGGCCGCGGCCGATCTCGATCAGCGTTCCGACGATCGAACGCGCCATTTTATACAGAAATCGGTCGGCTTCCAGTTGAATGATCAGTAGCGGCGATTTGCCGATGATCCGGCAGGCGCGAATCGTGCAGATGGCCGGGCGATCAACCGGCCGCCGGTGGTCGGCATTCTGAAAGGCGGAATAATCGTGGCGGCCGATCAGGTGCCGGGCGGCCGTTCGGATGCGGGACAGGGACAACGGATAGGGAACGTGCCAGGCACGACCGTTCTCCAGGGCCGGGCGGGTGGGGCTCAGCCATAACCGATATTCGTATCGCTTGCCGATGGCCGACCGCCTCGCATCGAATCCCACCGGGACTTCGGCGGCCTCCAGCACAACAATGTCCTGAGGCAGGTGGCGATTAAGCGCCCGTTGCCACGCGTTGGGTGGCAGCCGCTTGGTGGCGTGGAATGTGGCAACCTGTCCCTCGGCATGGACGCCCGCATCGGTCCGGCTGGCGCCGGTGACGGACGCCCGCTTCCCAATAACCGCAGCCACAGCCGATTCTACAACCGCCTGTACACTCGGCAAGCTCGATTGCCGCTGCCAGCCGTGATACGCCCGGCCATCGTATTCAAGGGTGAGTTTGATGATGGACATGGGGTACGATTATTGTGTACGGGCGGTGGGGATTGAAAAAAGGGGACAGGCTGCTTTTTCTCGATCGAATCCTGTCAGGATGCTAAAAAAGTAGCCTGTCCCCTTTTTTCAATGAACAAGTGCTGCTCACAGCACGAAATGGATTAAGATTCTACTGCTGCCTCGGCCAGGTACCGTTCGACGCCTCGGGCCAGCGCCTCGGCGATGCTCTGACGGTAGGCGGCTTTTTTCAGGCGCGCCTCTTCCTGCGGATTGCTGATGAACGACACCTCGGCCAGGATGCCCGGCATGTCCGACTTCATCAGAACGTAAAACGGCGCCCGTTTCACGCCCAGATCAACCACCGAGTAGCGCTTGCCGACGGTACGGAGAAAGGCGTCATGGGTTTGATAGGCGAGTGAAATCGAATGATTGATCCGGAAATCGAGCGCCATGTCATTAAAAATTTGGTCCAGGTCGTCCATCTGTGACGCGTCATCGCCGTTTTCACGCGCGGCGACGGCGCGCGCCTCCTCATCGGTGGCCTTGCCCAGCAGGTAGACCTGCATGCCCTTGGTGCTCCGTTTCGGGTGGGCATTGGCGTGGATCGAGACGAACAGATCCGCCCCGCGGCTGTTGGCGATCTGCGTGCGGTCGCTCAGCGGGATGAACGTGTCGTCGTTCCTGGTCATGATGATCCGGTGGCCCCGCTGCTCGAGCAATTTTTTGAGCCGTCGGCCGATGTCCAGCACGGCCTCCTTTTCCTGATACCCGCTCAGACCGATGGCGCCGGGGTCCTTCCCGCCGTGGCCGGGATCGATGACGATCGTCCTGATCACGCGCGTGGCCGCGGTCTTGGTCAGGGGGGGCGATGTGCCGGTCGTGGCCGACACGGGGTAGAAATCCACCACAATGCGGTCGGGGTGATCGAGCGTCAGGAGACGGGGAGTCAGCGCCGTTTTGGCCGTGATGGCGGCCCTGAGCGAGGTCGGAGTGACGCGGGAAATGGTCACGGCCGCAAGGTGGGGATTCCGCACCGAGACGGTTGACGGCACGCCGGCCGTCGGCGCTGTGTCGAGCAACGTCAACTGAAATGCATTCGCGCCGGCTTTCTTCCGCCATTCGTAGGCGGCCGGTTTGTCCAATTCAAAGACCACGCGGGTGTAGGTGGGATGCGATCCGACGCGGATCGCGGTCAGCGTGGTGGAGGCGGCGGGTTGCCCGAACGCGGCTGCAGACCCTGCCAACAGCCAGGCGGCCGCACCAATCCCCCAACCGAGCGGTGTCATACGCATGATCCATCAACCATAGCCCGCGGCGGATCAATTGTCAAGCCATTGACTTTGCAGACCAATTCGGATAACGTACGAAGCTCGGTCATCGGTGGTTGGGCAGTATTGCAGTTAAAGAGGGCATCGGAGGGGACGTGGGGAGAGAGCGGACATTGGCAATCATCAAACCGGATGCGGTGAAACAACGGGCCATGGGCCCCATTCTCCAGCGCTATGAGGAGGAGGGCTTCCGGATCGTTGAGATGAAACTGGCCCGCCTGACGAAGGCCGAGGCCGAGACGTTTTACGCCGTGCACCGCGCCCGGCCGTTTTTCCAAAGCCTCATCTCATTCATGATCTCCGGCCCGGTGGTGGTCGTGCTGCTTGAAGGAGAGCGGGCCGTCGAGCGTCATCGGACGTTGATGGGCGCGACCGATCCGGCCAAGGCCGCCGAGGGGACGTTGCGCAAGCGATACGGCAAGTCGATCGAGGAAAACGCCGTGCACGGCTCCGATTCCGAGGCGACGGCGAAGGACGAGATCGCCTTTTTCTTCGGCGCCGCCGCCGTGTCGCCATAAGGCGTTGACAATACCCTGTCGCTTTAGTATCGTACCTCTCCATCTTTTCAATACCTACATGATCACTTGTGCGAATAGCTGCCGGCATCCCCCGGCGGCAATGACCCAGCGATTCGCCAGAGGTGGAGAACGTAAGCGGGCCGGGGCGTGGGGGCATCGCCAATCCCAAAGCAGAGCTTTTGGGGAATTGCTGCACCGCACGGGCCCCCACATCATATGCTATCGGAGGCGCCTTCATGAGTCCTGATGACGTCAAATATCATCGAGAACACCAATGGGTCCGCTTGGACGGCAAGCGGGCGTCCGTGGGGATCACGGACTACGCGCAGGAGGAGCTCGGCGACATCGTCTACATCGAGCTGCCCGAGGTCGGGATCGAAGTGGCGGCGGAAGAGGACGTAACCGAGATCGAATCCACCAAGACGACGGCGCCGCTGATCGCGCCGGTCAGCGGCCGGATCGTCGAAGTGAATGAAGAGCTCAAGGACGCGCCCGAACTCATGAACGAGGATCCCTACGGCAAGGGATGGATCATCACCATCGAGATGAGCGATCCGGCGGAGGTTGAGGAACTCATGGATGCCAAGGAGTATGAGGAGTTCCTCAAAGAGCAGGCCTGACGGCGGCGCGCATGACGCGGAGCTGGACCGCCAGCTGGCGGTCATCCGCCGCGGCGTCGCCGAAATCCTTCCCGACGAACACGAACTCCGCGAACGGTTGCGCCGCTCGTTAGCCGCCGGCGCCCCGCTCGTGATCAAGGCGGGCTTTGATCCCACCGCGCCCCATCTTCACCTGGGGCACGCCGTCCTGCTGCAGAAACTCCACCAGTTTCAGGAACTGGGCCACGCCGTCACGTTTCTCATCGGCGATTTCACCGGCATGATCGGCGACCCCAGCGGGGTGAGCGAGACCCGCAAACCACTCACCCCCGAGCAGGTGAAGGAGAACGCCAAGACCTATCAACAGCAGATCCGCCATTTCCTCGACCCGGCCCGGACGACGGTCGCGTTCAACAGCGCCTGGATGCGGCCGATGACGGCCGAGCAGTTCATCCAGCTTGCGGCCCAATACAACGTCGCCAGGATGCTGGAGCGGGAGGATTTCAAAACACGCTTCGAGGCGCACCGGCCGATCGGGCTGCACGAGTTTCTCTACCCGCTGATTCAGGGCTACGATTCGGTGCAGCTGAAGGCGGATATCGAACTGGGCGGCACGGATCAGAAGTTCAACCTGCTGGTCGGGCGCGAGCTGCAGAAGCAGGCCGGCCGTCCGCCGCAAATCGTCATCACCATGCCGTTGCTGGAGGGCACCGACGGCGTCAGGAAAATGAGCAAGAGTTTCGGCAACGCCATCGGCGTCGAAGAGGCGCCGGAGGAGATTTTCGGCAAGGTGATGTCCATCCCCGACGAACTGATGCTGCGCTACTACCAATTGCTGACCGATGATGACCTGACGACCGTGAAACGGTTGCATCCGATGGAGGCGAAGCTGCGACTGGCCGGCGAACTGGTGTTGCGGTTTCACGGGGCCGGGGCGGCCGGGAAGGCCCGCGCGGCCTTCGATGCAAAATTTCGCGGCCACGCTGCAGCCACCTCAACGGTCTCCGGAGAGCTTGATGTTGTCAGGCCGGTCAAATCAGCCGTCCTGCTGGATGCTCTCGTTGAGGCAAAACTGGCAACAAGTAAGAGTGACGCCCGCAGGCTGATCCAGCAAGGGGCCGTGGATCTTGATGATCACCCGATGGCCGACGCCGCGTTCGAACTGCCAATTGGGAAAACCGTCCGCATCAAGGTCGGCAAACGGCGCTTTGCCGAGTTGCGCCGGGTCGTCTAATACGGGGGCCCGTGCGGTGCAGCAATTCCCCAAAAGCTCTGCTTGGGGATTGGCGATGCCCCCGCACCCCGAGCCTTTCCCTAGCGCAGATATCTCTGGCAGGTCGGGCATCTATCCTTTCAGTTGCAATCGGATTCGTCGGGCCGCGGCATGGCGGCGAATCCGGCCCTCGAGTCGATGAACCAACCGCGTTCGGGCTGCGGGAGAATGGTCCGGCCAGCGTGCATCACCATAGACGGCCAGAAATGTCGCCGTCTCCTCATCAGACAGCGGACCAAGATCGTTCAGAAGACCGCTCAGGTCTCGCGCCGCTCCAAAGACACTGATGGGCCAGGGCGGGTTCATCCGGCAGGCGGGAAAATCGATCAGATGGACATCGCCGCTCCCGGCTGTGATGAGTAGATTCCGGCCATAGAGATTGCCGTGAATGAAGCCGGCGTGATGCACACGGCCGATCACGCCGGCCAGGCGGGCAAGGAGTTGATGCCGCTCCGCCGGCGTCTGGGCGGCGCGGCGCCAGACCTCGGCCAGCGTGTCGGCCCCCTCCACCTCCTGGGTCAGCACAAACGACCCGACGATCACGCCCCAGCTCGAGCGCACGCCCCACGCCAGCAGGGGCGGCGCGTTCAATGACCGTTCGTGGAGCCACAGGAGCGCCGCCGCTTCGCGCCGAAGCCGTCTGGCATGGCGAACATAGCTCCACTCGCCGCGAAAACGGCTGTAGCGTTTCAGATATCCGACAAGCGTTGGAGTGGTTGCGTCCTGAAGTTCAATCCGGAGGGTTTCCAGCCCGTTCTCACGCCAGGAGACCCGCCGGCCATCGGTCCAGCGAAGGAAGGCCTCGACCGTGAACAATCCGCACTGCGTCAGGCGTTCGCGCCACGCATCGGCAAGCCAGAGTCGATCGGTCATGCCTTGCGAAGCAGCGCCAGCGCCAGGGGAGTGAAGAGGGGGGAGACCGTGTAGATGCGCTCGAGCCGGAGCCCGCACGAACGGACTTCCCGTTCCAACTGCTCGCGGGTCAGCGTGATTTTCGGCTTCCGGTCCTTGATCCATCTGGCGCGGGTTTCCCGAATCAGGTTTTTCGGCGTGTGGTAGTCGGCGTAGGTGATCAGCACCCAGTTGCGGGTGAGCCGCGCGGCCTCCCGAAAGAGGGTCAACCGCTCGTTCGAATCATTGATATGGTGCATCAGCCGCATGATAAACAGACCGTCAAACGTCCGGTCTTTAAAGGGGAGGGCAAAGGCGGAGCCCTCAACCAACGGCCAGGGCCAGCGCGCGCCGGTCTCCTCAAGCATGGGGAGCGAAATGTCGCAGCCCACGACGGAAAAACCCTGTGACTTGAGCAACTCACCGAACCGGCCGGCCCCGCTGGGCATGTTCAACACCCGCCCTCCCCGGCCGCAGGCCGCCAACGCCCTGGCCACGATCTGGTGTTCCCTCCAATTGGAGAGCCGGCGCATCCAGGTCTGGTTATATTTGTCGGCGTAGGCTTCCGCGCCGTGCGTGCTCCGATACCGGTTGATCAGGTGCGTATCCATTTTATAGAAGGCTCGTGTCTATGGGGCTTGCGGTGCCGGCTGATCCATTCCCACGGCAAACCCGCGGGAACCCAGCACGCCGCATTCTACCATGATTGTCACCGGGTTCGATACTCAGGTAGTGGGGAGTTTTATACTGCCCTCATGTTGTATGTCAAAAATAGGGACACGTCCCAAGTGAGGTGAGTCCTGCAGCCTGTATGTAACCAACACTGGAACAATTGGGACGTGTCCCTATTTTTCGGGTGAAACTGGCCCGCTACCGATACTCAAGCCGGTGTGTCGGACCCGTTTCGACTGCGCCAGGGGCGGGGAGTCGCAGGGAGTCGCAGGGTTGACATTGCCCATTCAAGGTGTTAAGACCCCAGCATTCCGTCGTCCATCGACGGATGGGGAGTGCGCGTCCATGCGGCGGCTTCGGGTCGGTCTGGCCCAGATCAATTGCACGGTCGGCGATTTATCCGGCAACACCAGGAAGATGGCCGAATCCGTGGAGAAGGCGCGCGCGCTGGGCGTGCAGCTCCTGGCCTTTCCCGAAATGACCATTCCCGGCTATCCGCCGGAAGATCTGTTGCTGAATCCGGCCTTTATCCGCGACAACCTCAAGGCGCTGGAGCGGTTTTGTGCCCTGACCACAGGCATGACCGTCGTGGCCGGGTTCGTCGACCGGAAAGAGGACATCTTCAACGCCGCGGCCGTCATCCATGACGGCGCGCTCGCCGGCGTCTACCACAAGATGTTTCTTCCCAACTACGGCGTCTTTGATGAAGAGCGCTATTTCGAGGTCGGCCGGCGGTATCCGGTCTTCCGGCTGGACGATATCATCTTCGGCGTCAACATCTGCGAAGACATCTGGTATCCGGACGGCCCGACGGTCGTCCAGACCTTCGGCGGCGGGGCGGAGCTGATCGTCAACATCAGCGCGTCGCCCTATCACGCGACCAAGGCCCACACCCGTGAAGAGATGCTGGCCACCCGCGCCAAGGACAACACCGCCGCCGTGCTCTACGTCAACATGGTGGGCGGACAGGATGAGCTCGTCTTCGACGGACAGAGCCTGGTGATGGACGGCGGGGGCGAGATTGTGGCCCGGGGACCGGCCTGCTCGGAATCGCTGCTGGTTGCCGACCTCTCATTGGAAACCGTGTTTCGCGCCCGGTTGCACGACCCCCGCCGCCGGAACCGGACGCTGCAATACGGCAGGGAGCCGGGCATCGAGGTCATCATGCTGCCCGCGGTCAAGCACTCGTCCAAACCCGTCCGCCGAACAGCGCCGGTTGCGCCGGCGATCGCCCCCTTGCTGCCGCCTCTGGAGGAAGTTCATCAGGCCCTGGTCCTGGGGCTGCGCGATTATGTGAGGAAGAACGGTTTTCAGCAGGTCGTGATCGGGCTGTCCGGCGGGATCGACTCCGCCCTGACGGCGGCGATCGCGGTCGATGCCCTGGGGAACAAAAACGTCGTCGGTGTCATGATGCCGTCGATGTATACCTCAACGGAGAGTCAACAGGACGCGGCGGAGCTGGCGTCCCGTTTAGGCATCCGGTTCATGACCATTTCGATCACGGAACTCTACGCCTCCTACCTCAAGCAGTTGGCGCCGGTCTTCGGCCGGCGCGAGGCGGATACGACAGAAGAGAACCTGCAGGCGAGAATCCGCGGTAACTATCTGATGGCGCTGTCGAACAAGTTCGGCTGGCTGGTCCTGGCCACCGGAAACAAGAGTGAATTCAGCGTCGGCTACACCACCCTGTACGGCGACATGGCCGGCGGCTTCGCCGTGCTCAAGGATGTCCCGAAGACCCTGGTCTACCAGCTCGCCCGAACGGTGAACGGCCGGCCGTCGGGGCCGGTCATCCCCACACGGACGATCGAGCGGCCGCCCACGGCGGAATTGCGTCCCGGTCAGACCGATCAGGACAACCTGCCGCCCTATGACATTCTGGATCCGATCCTTCAGGCCTATGTGGAAGAGGACCAGTCCCCGGAAGAGATCGTGGCGGCGGGCGCAGAGGCGGAGACGGTCAACCGGGTCATCGCCATGGTCATCCGAAGCGAATACAAGCGCCGACAGGCGCCACCCGGCATCAAAATCACCCCCAGAGCGTTGGGGAAGGATAGACGAATGCCGATTACTAATAAGGGTAAAGGGTCATGGGGCAAGGGGCAAGGGTAAAAACGTACGGAGATTTTAAATCACCACAAAAAATCTTGAAAAAAGTATTGACATGACACAAGGTGCTTTGCTATACATATCCGCAACGACACAATGTTGTGTCGATTATCCAAACTGGTTAAGACAAAGGCGTCTTTTCCCCGAAGAGTCAATGGCCCAGCGGCTCTCGGTGTGAAAAGAGGCCTTTTTTAATGTGTACGGCTTTATTGAGTTCAGGCATAGGTTGCGAGGAAGGGTACCGAAAAACTTATCGGCGCTCACCGCGCCGTTCAGCAAGCTCGGATAGGAGGAACGTATGGCAACACCGGCAGCAAAGACCAAGGGGGCCGCACCGAAGGCGGGTGGGGACGTCCAATCCGTGTTTCAGTTGTGCAGCCGCCAGGGCATCAAAATCGTCGATTTCAAGTTTGTTGATCTGCCCGGCATGTGGCAGCACTTTTCCATTCCCGTTGGGGAATTGAGCGAAGACATTTTCAATGAAGGCATCGGCTTCGACGGCTCCAGCATCCGGGGGTTTCAGGTCATTAATGAGAGCGACATGCTGCTCTTCCCGGATCCGTCCACGGCCATCGTTGATCCGGCCTGCTCGATTCCGACCCTCTCGCTCATCTGCGACGTCAAGGATCCGATCACGGGGAAACCGTATGGACGGGATCCCCGGCGTGTCGCCCTGAATGCCGAGGCCTATCTGAAGTCGACCGGCATCGCCGACACCGCCTATTTCGGCCCCGAAGTGGAATTTTTCCTCTTCGACAGCCTCCGGTTCGACTACAACCAGCACTCCGGTTATTTCTATGTGGATTCCGATGAGGGCATCTGGAATTCCGGCCAGAACGGCACGGGCAAGAATCTGGGCTATCGCCCCCGGTACAAGGAAGGCTATTTCCCGGTGCCGCCCTCGGACAGCCTCCAGGACATCCGGTCGGAGATCGTCCTCAAAATGATCGAGGCCGGCATCCACATCGAAGTCCACCACCACGAAGTGGCCACGGCCGGTCAGAACGAAATCGACATGCGGTTCGGCACGCTGACCAGAATGGCCGACCAGGTGTTGCTCTACAAATACATCATCCGCAATGTGGCCAAGGCCCACGGCAAGGTGGCGAACTTCATGCCCAAGCCGCTTTTTCAGGACAACGGCTCCGGCATGCACGTCCACCAAAGCCTGTGGAAGAACGGCAGCACGCTGATGTACGACAAGAACGGCTATTCACTCCTGTCCCAGACGGCGTTGCACTACATCGGCGGGTTGATCAAACACTCGGCCGCCTTGCTGGCCTTCTGCGCGCCGACGACCAATTCCTACCGCCGGTTGGTCCCCGGCTATGAAGCGCCGGTCAACCTGGTCTATTCGCAGCGCAATCGGAGCGCCGCGGTCCGGATCCCGACCTATTCCACCAGCCCCAAAGCCAAGCGGCTGGAATACCGGTGCCCGGATCCCTCCGCCAATCCCTATCTGGCCTTCTCGGCACTGCTGATGGCCGGGCTGGATGGAGTCCAGAACAAGATCGACCCGGGCAAGCCGCATGACATGGATCTGTTCGAGCTATCGGCCAAGGAGCTGTCGAAGATCAAGACCGTGCCCGGCTCGCTTGATGAGTCGCTGACGGCGCTCGAAAAGGACCACGACTTCCTGCTCAAGGGCGGGGTCTTCACCGAAGGGTTGATCGAGACGTGGATCGAGTACAAACGCAAGAAGGAGGTCGATGCGGTTCGGTTGCGGCCGCACCCGTACGAATTCTATCTCTACAACGACATCTAACCTGTCGTTGACAGCAGCCCGGCTCCTGACCCAAGCCGGCACCGATTCGAGACTCCCCCGCGCGACAACGCTGTCGGGCGATGGGAGGATGAAAGGACACTGACGTCCTGGATGGAGCGACCCTCCGTTCAGGACGTTTTTTTGTGGCAGGCAAACGGAAACGTATAGGGATGGGGATGAAAAAGGGGACAGGCTACTTTTTCCATCATCCTGCCCAGATTCAATGAAAAAGTAGCCTGTCCCCTTTTTAGTGCGAAGCACGAGTGGAACGAAACCGGCAGGACTGAGGCACCTGCCAGATGGAGAGTACTCCTCTCCGTCCCTCCGCATCCCGCCTCGGCGGGCAACCGTCGGGGCGGGATGGCCTCATGAGTACAGTGAGAACAGTGACGAGTGAAAAGTGGAAAGTAAGAGCAAAAAGTAAAAGGCAACAAAGAGGCAACCTAAACACAAGGAGGGGAAGCATGGAACGGAAGCTGATGGCGGTGATCATGGGAATGGGGTTGATGCTGGGAATGGGGACGTCAATTCAATCGGCCGTGGCCGCTGACCCGGTGCCCACGTTGGATGAACGGGTCAAGGCGCTCGAGGAGAAGGCAAGCAGCATTTCCATCAGCGGGTTTGTGGATGTCTA
>JACQCE010000067.1 GCA_016201765.1 Nitrospirota bacterium | reverse complement strand
CGCCGGATGATGACTTGCTCGATCTGCTGGCCGCCTCCTTCCGGGTGCGCCGGCATCATTTCGGCCGCCGGGTGTTGCTGCACGTCCTGATGAACGCCAAGAGCGGCCTCTGTCCCGAAGATTGCGGCTACTGTTCACAGTCGTCGATCTCGACCGCCGAGATCGAACGGTATCCGCTCAAGACGAAGGATGAAATGCTCGCGCAGGCGAGACAGGCCGCGCAGGTGGGGGCGAAGCGTTTTTGTCTTGTGATCAGCGGCCGGGGGCCGACCGATCGGGAGGTGGAATCGATCGCCGACGCCGTGCGGACGATCAAGCGGGAATTGCCGCTCGGGATCTGCGCGTCGCTGGGACTGCTGGCGCCGGAGCAGGCCGAGGCGCTCAAAGCGGCCGGTGTGGACCGGATCAACCACAATCTGAACACGAGCGAACGGTTCTATCCCGAGATTTGCACGACGCACACGTATCAGGAGCGGCTCGAGACGCTGGCCGCGGCGCGGGCGGCGCGGCTGGAGCGCTGCTCCGGGCTGATCGCCGGCCAGGGGGAGAGCGAGCAGGATTTGATCGATGTGGCCACGGCGCTCAGGCGGCTCGGACCCGATTCGATCCCGGTGAACTTTCTCCATCCGGTCGAGGGGACGCCGCTTGAGCACGTGCATGACTTGACGCCGACCCGGTGTCTGAAGATTCTCTGTCTCTTCCGTTTCTACAATCCCGCGACGGAAATCCGCGTCGCCGGCGGGCGCGAATACAACCTGGGGCCGTTGCAGCCGCTGGCGCTGTACCCGGCCAATGCCATGTTCGTCAACGGCTATCTGACCACCGGCGGCCAGCCGGCCGATGAAGCGATTGCCATGATCCGCCGGATGGGTTTTGAAATCGAACCGGCGGCCCAAGCGGCGACTACCCAGTTATAAAGGAGGAGTTTATGACTGCAAGGGATTTTGGGAATATCGCCCTCAAAGTGCTCGGCATTTTTTCTCTGTTTTATGCTGTGCAGTATATTCCGGTCGTTCTAGGGACCGCGGGAATGCGGAATTACTCTGGTTCATCAAGCATCAATGTTCCGGTTTTAGTCGCATCGCAAGCTCTTGCTCTTTTCTTGTACCTCGGCATTGGTTGGTGGTTACTGACTCGAAGCGAGCGCATGTCGCTCAAGCTCTTCCCGGCATCAGAAGCCACCGGGTTCCATTTGAGTTCGGAGACATTTCAGGCTGTTGTGTTTTCAGCAGCAGGTATTTTAATCCTTTCCGACCTAATCCCGGTGGTGTCGAGGATTATTCATCAGACGGCGCTTATCCCAGCCGGTCGTCCTCTTTTCCGTGAGTTCTGGCATCAGAATGCCGAGTCATTTTTAGTGTTTGTGATGCAACTTTCCTTGGGTCTCTATTTTTTCTTTGGTAGTAGAGGAATCGCGCGTGTGTGGCACCGTCTTTCGACCCATGTCCCAGAACCCTGATGACGACAAATAGGTCGCGTTCGCGAGATCTGGAAAAGGGGACAGGCTACTTTTTCAGGTCTTCAGACCTGATGAGGAAGGACAAAAAGTAGCCTGTCCCCTTTTCCGCGCTTTGCAAAGCCGCGGGGCGTGTGCTACGATTTCGCCCGCATACGATGCCCGGAGCGTCCATGCTCGGTAAAGTCCTCAGTTGCGCCGTCTATGGATTGGAGGCGTCCCTCGTCAGCGTCGAAGCGGACCTCGCCTCCGGTCTGCCGATCTTTGCCGTCGTCGGCCTGCCCGACGCCGCGGTCAAGGAGAGCAAGGACCGCGTCCGGGCGGCGCTGAAAAATTCCGGTTTTTCGTTCCCCGTCAAAAAGATCACGATCAATCTGGCGCCGGCCGATCTGAAAAAGGAAGGCTCGGCCTTCGACCTGCCGATGGCGGTGGCCATTCTGGCGGCCGAGGGTATGGTGCCGGAAGCGGCGTCATCTGAGCCATCCGACGGGGCATCTGACTCGGGCGGCCCGGGATCGGTGTCGCTGCACGACGTCCTGATCATCGGCGAGCTGTCGCTCGACGGCACGATTCGAGGCGTCCGCGGGGCGCTGCCGATGGCCGCGGCCGCCAAGCGGCTGGGGCTCAAGGGGGTCATCCTGCCGGCGGAAAATGCGGCGGAAGCGGCGGTGGTTGAGGGAGTGGCCGTTTATGGCGTTTCAACCCTGCCGCAGGTCGTCGAGCTCTTAGCCGGCCGGGCGGCGGTGGCGCCGACCCGCGTGGAAGTGGAGGAGCTGCTCGACCGCAGTGCGCCGAGTGCGGAGGATTTCTCGGAGGTCAAAGGACAGGAGCAGGCGAAGCGGGCGTTGGAAGTCGCGGCGGCGGGCGGCCATCATCTCCTCATGATCGGCCCGCCGGGTTCGGGCAAGACGATGCTCGCGCAGCGGCTGCCGACGATCCTGCCGGAACTGGCGTTCGACGAAGCGATCGAGACGACGACGATCCACAGTGTCGCCGGCTCGCTCCGGTCATCGAAGGAAGGCGGGCAGCCGTTGATCGGGCGGCGGCCGTTCCGGTCGCCCCATCACACGATTTCGGACGCGGGGATGATCGGCGGCGGGCAGGTGCCCCGGCCGGGCGAGGTGAGCCTGGCCCATCACGGCGTGCTCTTTCTGGATGAATTGCCCGAGTTCCGCCGCAACGTCCTGGAGGTGCTGCGTCAGCCGCTCGAGGCGGGCGCGGTAACGATCGCCCGGGCGACGGCCTCCCTCTCGTTCCCGGCCCGGTTCATGCTGGTGGCCGCAATGAACCCCTGAGG
>JACQCE010000071.1 GCA_016201765.1 Nitrospirota bacterium | reverse complement strand
GCCTGTTTGGCCAACGCTAATTCAAACCCGGTCCGTTCCCGGCTCATCACCTTGAACCGGTACCGCTTTGTCTCTTTATAGAGCTTCGGATCGAGATCGGGGCCGCTGCCGGTGATCAGGAGACCGTCGACCAGGTCGAGCAGTTTCGTGATCTCATGCTTGCGATCGGTAATCGGCAGGATCAGCGGCAGGCCGCCGGCCGCTTCGATCGCGCGGACATAGCGGGCGCGTAAAAAATAGGTCGGCTCCAGGCCGCCCGGGCGGTCCTTGTCGCCGGCGTTGAAATCGGAGGTGACGCCGATGATGGGCTGCTGGCTGCGTGTGCGCGGCACGATGTGTCCGTTCAGGGGCGCCGAAGTGTGACACGGGCCAGACCCAGCCAGTCGCCCGATGGCGACGGCACGAAACCTTTCACCCGGTTGCTCAGCACCACCACGTTTTCAGGATACCACAAACTGACGTAGGGCAGATCGTTGGCGACGATTCGCTGCACGTCGCGATAGACGGCCCGCCGCGCCTCCGGCGCGGCCGCCTGCCGGCCCTGCTCCAGCAGCCGGTCGGCGACCGGATTGACGTAGCCGTTCCGGTTGGAGCCGTTCGGCGGCCGGCTGGAAGAGTGAAAGATTTCATAATAGAGATCGGGCTCGACGACACCGACCCAGGAGAGCGTATAGAGCTGGAACCGGCCCGCCTTGATGTCGGCGTAGAACGCGCCCCACTCGTGGCTGCGGATCGTCATCTCGATGCCCACCTGGGCCAGTTGCTGCTGGATCACCTCGGCGATCCGGCGGGCGAGCTCGTTCTGCGAGGTGTCGAACGTCAGCCGCAGCCGCGGCTTCGGCCCGGCGCCGTCGGGATCGGTCAGGCCGGCCTCATCCAACAACCGCCTGGCCGTCTCCGGATCATGGTCGTACCGGGCGACATCAGGCTCATAGGCCCAGTGGGCCGGTGGCAGCAGGCCCGCGGCTGCTTCGGCCAGGCCGCCCAGCAGCGTCCGAATGATCGACGGCCGGTCGATGGCCAAGGCAATGGCCCGCCGCACTCGCACGTCGGCGAGCGGCGGATCGCGCAGGTTCATGCCGAGATAGGTGTAGGTGGCGCTCGGCGACGTGACCACCTGAAACCGGCCGGAGGCCTTCAGCGGCGGCAGGAGTTCGGATGTAACCGCGTTCTGAATCAGATCGATCGTCCCCTTCTGCAGCTCCAGCAGACGGATCGTCTCGTCCGGAATGATCCGGACGGTCACGCCGTCGATGGCCGGTGCGCCGGCGTAGTAATGGTCGAAGGCGGCCAGCTCCACCCGTTCATCCGACACCCATCGGACCAGTCGAAATGGGCCGGAGCCGACCGGGTGGCGGGCAAACTCGTCCCGCTGCGCGGCCAGATGAGCCGGCACGATCCCCCGGACCAGATTGACCAGAAAGGGGGCATGCGGTTTCGAGAGATGGAATTCGATCTCGTAGGGGCCCAAGACACTCACGCGATCGATCATGCCGTAGATCGACCGGTACGGAGACGCCGTTGGCGGATCAAGGATGGAGTCGAACGTATAGCGGACATCCTCGGCCGTCAGTTCCCGGCCGTCGTGAAACAAGACGCCGCGGCGCAGCATGAACCGGTAGGTCAACGGATCGGGCTGCGTCCATGAGAGCGCCAGCTCCGGCACGACGTGAAACGCGGCATCAACCCGGACCAATGAGCCGTAGAGCAACTGGGTGATTCGCTCCGAATAGGCGTCGGTCGCCAGCCGGGGGTCGAGCGTCATCGGTGCGCTCTCGACGGCGATGATCAGCGTCCCTGGAGGCGGCGGTGACGAGCAGGCCGTGACAAGCAGCAAGACGGCCAACCCTAATCGCCCGACGCGCATCGCGACAGCCCGCATGACGGCCCATCGTAGCATAGTTCGCGTGCCGCCCCCGGTTATTTGACCTCGATAACAGCCGGTGTTATGCTCCGCTCATCAGACCTGCCATGGCCTCCGATCCGATCACACCGCCCGCATCATCTCCACTTGGCGACCGCCATGTCTTTGTCGTCTCGGATGCCACCGGTGAAACGGCCGAGAAGGTCGTGCTGGCCGCCCTGTCCCAGTTCGAGCCCGCCAATGTCATTCTGACCCGGCACCAGGACGTCCGTTCGGAGCCGCAGGTGGCGGCTCTGATCAAGGAAGCGGCCGAGAAAAACGCCCTGATCGTCTATACCATCATCTCGCCGAAATTGCGCGCCCTGCTCCAGCGCCGGGCGGCCCGTCAGAAAGTGCCGGCCGTCGATCTGATGGGCGCCCTGCTGACGCAGATGGAAACACATTTGAACCATACGCCGCTGTCCCAACCCGGGTTGATCCACCGGATCGACGAGGACTATTTCCGCCGGATCGACGCCGTGGATTTCACCGTCAAACACGACGACGGCCAGTATCCGCAGACGATGCACGAGGCGGATATCGTCCTGGTGGGCATTTCCCGCACGACCAAGACGCCGTTGAGCATCTATCTGGCCCGCGAGGGCTGGAAGGTGGCCAACGTGCCGCTGGTCTACGGCATCCCGCCGCCGGAGGAGCTGTTCGACGTCGATCAGCGACGGGTCGTCGGCCTGACGATCGACCCGCAACGGCTGGCGCAGATTCGCAAAGTGCGCCTCCGCCACCTGCCGGTCAAAACCGGCGTGGCCATCGAATATGCCGACATGGACTACGTGATGAAGGAAACCGCGTCGAGCAAGGAGCTGTTCGCCCAGCACCCCGAATGGATCGTGCTGGATGTGACCGGCCGGGCGGTGGAAGAGCTGGCAAATGAGATCGTCGGGCGCGTCATCGGCAGCCATCGGCCGAAGTAGCGGTACCAAAATCGGACATTACTTCTCACTGCGTTCGAAGTAAAGGTACTGGAATCGGAGATCACTTCGTTCGAAGTAAGCGCCATCGAGTGCAGGCTGCGGCACAGGTTTACCTCAGATAGCGGCGCGTCGCCTCCCGGGCCGCCTCGGCCACCGGGGCGTCGAGCCATTCCATCGGGTTGAAGGCGTCGGTCAACAGCCGGCCGCCCCGATCGTCGATCGGCAGCGCCCATGCCGTCATCAAGGAGCCTCGAAACGGCCCCCGCTCCAGCGTCACCGCCACCGCCTCCGGCTTGCCGGCCGATTGCCCCTTGTGCATCGAGGCGACGAGAAACCGGCTGTCCAGCGGGCCGCCGGTCCGCGACGCATAGACGGCCACAACGGGAAAGACCTCGCGCAGTGTCCGAACCACCGCCTGCAAGCCGGGCGACGCGATCGTCCCGGCCAGTTCCCGGGTGTTGATCAACAACACGCCGTCGGGCTCCAGCCGTTGCCGGACGGCCCGGAACGCCTCCACACTGAACAGATGAAACGGCAGCGCCTCGGCGGCGTAGGCGTCGAGGATGACGGCATCATACAGCCGATTGGTGCGGCTCAAGAGCCGCCGGCCGTCCTCGATCAGCAGCCGGCCGGTCTCGATTGTAGGGGCTTGCGTCGCCCCCTCCCCCTCACGCTCGCGTTGCGAGCTGGATAGCCGCCCCAGAACTTGCCTTGGGGCAGCTATCGTCCCGGTCGGCGGCGCATAGCCGAAATAGCGCCGGGCCAGCTCCACGGCCATCGGGTCGATTTCAGCCACATCGACTTCAACCGGTGACCCGTGGCCGATCTGCTGAAGCGACCGGGCCATGACACCGGCCCCCAGCCCGACCAGGAGCAACCGCCGGGGCTCCGGATGCCACGATTCGAGCAGTTGTTCCATGAGATGCGTATAGGGGAAGACCGATTTCTCCTCCGGATCGACGCCGCCCTGGATGATGCCGTTGAGCAGCAGCAAGCGCGCCCCATCCGGATCATGCGGCTCGTCCGTCTCGAGCACCCGCCACTCGCCGTAGAGACTCTGGCCCTCGAAGAGCCGGTGAAACCGCGCGGAGATAACCGGACCCGCCGATGCCGACCCGCCGCCCCATAGCGCGAGCGCCGTGCCGATCAGCAGGACCACGGCCGGCCAGCGACGCCACTGCCGCCAACTTCGATCGACCGCCCAGAGCAGCGCCGCGACCACGACAAGGCCGAGCGCCAGCACGAGAAAAATACGGGGCAGCGGGAACAGCGGCACCAGCCAGAAGCCGGTGGCCAATGCGCCCAACACGCTGCCGGCGGTGGAGAGCGCATAGACGCCGCCGACGGCTCGCCCGATATTGTATTCGGGGGGAGATGCTCCTCTCCCCCCGCTCCCCCCATCGCCATACGCAATGGAACGCACCACGAGCAGCCGGACGATGTAGGGCGTGATCATCGCCAGCGCCGCGAGCGGCAGGGTGAAGAGCAGTCCCGCGCTGAGCAGGGAGCCGGACCGAAGTCCAAGATCAGATGTGAGGGAAAAGACCGGCCCGGCCAGCGAAGGCACGGAGGCCAGCGCCAGCGCGGCGATCAACAGCAGCAGGCACAGATCGCCGGACGATTTGGTTCCATGCCGGCCGCGCCGGTCGGCGACCCGGCCGCCCAGGGCATAACCAACGGCCAGGGCGATCAGGGTGACGGCGATGAGCGAGGACCAGACGTAGAGACTGACGCCGAATTGGGGCGTGATCAGACGGGCGCCGACGATCTCAACGGCCAGAATTTCCGCGCCGGTGATGAAGGCCGTCACCCACAGCGCGCCGGGGAGGAGAGAGCTGCGATCAGGCGTGTGAGAATGGAGCATTGGAGCAGGAGACCACAATGGAACATCGCTCATGCGCGGGGATTGCTCTGGCAGGGTGCTGAAAAACGCATTCTCCGGGCAGGCCGTTCAAAAACGTCCACCACCGGCTCTCGCGGGTACCCGGAGGCCGCAGGCTCAGAGGGAACCGGAGTCCGACCATCTCGCAGAGCGGTGGTCGGATGAGGATTCCCGAGGGGCCGAGAACGCAGCAGATGGACTTTTTCAACGGCCTGCTTTGGTGTCAGGCCGACTTGATGCCCTGCCCCTGCTCATAGACCAGAACGGGCTGGCTCTCACCGCTGATGACCGCTTCGGTGACGACGCATTCCTTGAGTTGATGGAGCTGCCGGAGCGTCGGGAGATCGTACATGACGTCGAGCATCACCGACTCCAGAATGGCCCGCAACCCGCGCGCGCCGGTCTTCTGGGTCATCGCCTTGCGGGCGACGGCCTGCAGGGCGCCGTCGGTGAACTTCAGCTTCACCTTTTCAAACGCGAAGAGTTTCTCATACTGTTTGATGAGAGCGTTTTTCGGCTCGGTCAGGATCTGCACCAGCGCCGCCTCGGACAGATCGGTCAGCGTCGCCATGACGGGCACGCGTCCCACGAATTCCGGAATCAACCCGTACCGGATCAGATCCTCCGGCTCGACGTGGCCGAACAGATCGCCCGACCGCCGGTCCCGCTTGGCCATCACCTTCGCCCCGAAGCCCATGGACGACCGGTGCAACCGCTGTTCGATGATCTGCTCCAGCCCGACGAATGCGCCGCCGCAGATGAAGAGCACATCGCTCGTGTCGACCTGGATGAACTCCTGCTGGGGATGCTTGCGCCCGCCCTGCGGGGGAACGTTCGCCACGGTCCCTTCAATGAGCTTGAGCAGCGCCTGCTGCACTCCTTCGCCGGAGACGTCCCGCGTAATGGAGGGCGAATCGCTCTTGCGGCTGATTTTGTCGATTTCGTCGATGTAGACGATGCCCCGTTCGCACCGCTCGACGTCGTACTCGGCCGCCTGGAGCAGCTTGAGGACGATGTTCTCGACGTCCTCGCCGACGTAGCCCGCCTCGGTCAGCGTGGTGGCGTCTGCGATGGTGAAGGGCACGTCGAGGATGCGGGCCAGCGTCTGGGCGAGCAGTGTCTTGCCGGTGCCGGTCGGCCCCAGCATCAGAATGTTACCCTTCTGCAGCTCGACGCCGTCCTTGGTGTCGGGCGTGTTGACCCGCTTGTAATGGTTGTGCACGGCGACCGAGAGGATCTTCTTCGCCCGGTCTTGGCCGATCACGAACTCATCGAGAATCCGCTTGATCTCCGCCGGGGCGGGCAGGCTGGAGGCCGCGCCCTGCCGCTCCTCCTCCCACTCCTCCGCGATGATGTCATTGCACAGCTCGACGCACTCATTGCAAATATACACGGTCGGGCCGGCGATGAGCTTCTGCACCTCATCGCGCGCCTTGCCGCAAAACGAACAGCGCAACCCCTCGCCCTTCTCCGTCTTCGCCATGACCGATGCCCCCCGACTCGTCCAGACGACCGTTGCCCGTTACTTGATCCCCGCCCCGTCCCGCTTCTCCCCGTCCCGCTTCTCATGGACCGGCGCCTTGGAGATCACTTCATCGATCAAGCCGTACTCGCGCGCGGCGGTCGGCGACATGAAATAGTCCCGCTCCGTGTCCTGGGCGATCCGCTCGACCGACTGGCCGGTGTGTTTGGCCAGAATCTCGTTGAGCCGCTCGCGCATTTTCAAAATCTCCCGCGCGTGGATGTCCACCTCCGTCGCCTGGCCCTGGAACCCGCCCATCGGCTGGTGGATCATGATCCGCGCGTTGGGCAGCGCGTAGCGCTTGCCCTTCGTGCCGGCGGTGAGCAGCAGCGCCCCCATGCTGGCCGCCTGGCCGATGCAGATCGTCGACACGGCCGGCTTGATGTACTGCATCGTGTCGTAAATCGCCAGGCCGGAGGTCACCATGCCGCCGGGGGAGTTGACGTAGAGGTGGATGTCCTTCTCCGGGTCCTCCGCTTCGAGAAACAGCAACTGGGCGATGATCAGGTTGGAAAAGTTGTCGTCGATCGGCGCGCCGATGAAAATAATGCGGTCCTTCAGCAGCCGGGAATAAATGTCGTAGGCCCGTTCGCCCCGGTTGGTTTGTTCGATCACCATCGGAATCAGCATTGCTCAAACTCCTTTACGCCGAACGAATGTGAGGCGTTATGTTCGATTCTCAGTACCACTTTTTTCAAATGAACGCGAAACCGTTTCGTCCGTCAGACCGCCACCACCGCCTGGGTCAGCAGCAGCGTCAGCGTCTTCTCTTCCAGCGCCTTGCGCCGGATCTGTTCCAGCGTCCCGTCCTGCCGCATCAACAGCCGGCGGAGCTGCTCGGGCGCCAGCTTCATCTGCCCGGCCAGCGTCCGGATCTCCTCGCCGACCTCCTCCTCCGTCACGGAGAGTCCGGCATCGGCCGCGATGGCCTCCAGCAGCAGTGTCGCCTTCACCCGCTCGACCGCCAGCGACTCGTAGGTCGACCGGAACGTCTGCAACTGCTCCGGCGACGGCTCCGGGTCCTTGCCCTGGCCCGCCTGATTGGACGGATGAACCCGGTGATAGATCCGGTCAAGTTCCCGGTCAACCATCGACTGCGGCACCGTAAATTGCTGCCGTTCGATGAGCAGTTTGACCAGCGCCTGTTTCTGCGCCGCCTCCGCCTCCTGACGGCGCTGCCGTTCCAGCTCCACGCGGATTTTCTCCTTCAACTCGGCCAATGAGGCGGCGCCAGCATCCTTGGCCAGCTCTTCGTCGACCGTGGGCAACACCTTGCGCTTGACCTCCCGGACCGCCACGGCGAAGCGCGCCTCTTTGCCGCGCCACTCCGGCTTCGTCTCCTCGCCCAGGGGCAGCCGGGCTTCGGACTGCTCGCCGGCCCGCCGGCCGAGAATCGCCTCCTCAATCGGGGCTTTGAGAAAACCCTTGCCGATCTCGAACAGTTCGCCCTTGACGTCGCTGTTGGGCAGCGGCTGGCCTTCGACCGTCCCCGACAGATCAATCAACGCAAAGTCGCCAGGCTCCACGGCCCGGTCGGCCGGATGGGCCTCCAGTTGGGCAAACCTTTCCTGTAATCGGCCGATCGCCTCGTCCAGATCGGCTTCGGTGACCATCACGGGGACGGGTTTGAGCGGCAATCCTTTATAGTCGCCCACAGTAATCGGCGGT
>JACQCE010000070.1 GCA_016201765.1 Nitrospirota bacterium | reverse complement strand
TTTTAAGTCCCCAGCGTCTGCCGTTCCGCCACTCCCCCCATGACCCGCCGGCGTCGGCTACTTTATCCCCCACCCCATACCCTGTCAAGCATCGCCGGCTGGCGGTAGTGGGTCAGTTTCACCGTGACCGGTCTCAAAAATAGGGACACGGCCCCATTTCCTCATGCGGCGCGCGGCGATCACCGAAATTGGGACGTGTCCCCATTTTGCCACGGGTGAATCCATTCAACTGACCCACTACCCGGCCGGCACCACGCATGGTACGATGCCGCAATGTCGGACTCAATCGCCGTCATTCGCGCCGACCTGATCGCCTGCACCCGCTGTCCCGGTCTCCGCCGCTATTGCGAAAAGATCGCCAGGGTCAAACGGCGCGCCTACCTCGACCAGACCTACTGGGGCAAACCGGTGCCGGGGTTCGGCGACCCTCACGCACGGCTGTTGATTATCGGACTGGCCCCCGCCGCCCACGGCGGCAACCGGACCGGCCGCGTGTTTACCGGCGATCGATCGGGCGATTTCCTCTACGCCGCGCTCCATCGGGCCGGCTTCGCCAGCCAGCCGACGTCGACCCACCGGGACGACGGCCTGCGGTTGCACGACGCCTACATCACGGCCGTGCTGCACTGCGCGCCGCCGGGCAACAAACCGAAGCCTCTCGAGCTGGATCGATGCCGGGACTATCTTGTCAGGGAATTGGGGGCGCTGACCCGGGTCAGCGCGGTGCTGGCGCTGGGGAAGATCGCCTTTGACGAGTATCTGAAGACGCGGCGACGGATGGGCCAATTGCCCGAGCGGCGGGGGATGGTGTTCGGCCACGGCGCCGCCTACTCTCTGCCCGGCCTGCCGACGCTCTTCGCCGCCTACCACCCGAGCCAGCAGAACACCCAGACCGGCCGGCTGACGGCGGCGATGTTCGACAGAGTTTTAACCAACATTCAACAGATGCTCGCCGGGTGAACTCAGCGTATGGCGATGGGGCCGGGGCTTGGGGGCATCGGAGGACCATTCTCTGCTCCTGCCGCACGGGCCCCCAATCTAAATTGACAGTGGGCCCGATTTCTCCTACACTTAGGCGCACATGACGACCGGATCATCACGACTGTCGGTCCTGGTGTATCTGACTGCGGCGGCGCTGACCGCCGGATTCCTCGGCTGCGCCAACAAACCCCTTCCGCCGTTGGTCTTTCCCCAATCGCTCTATCCGGCTGAAGCCTATCCGATCAACACCAGCACGGCCGGGCTGGTCATGGCCGTGGTGCCGTACGTTCCCGGGGTCGGCATGAATATCGATCCCAAACAACCCGTTCACGCGCCGGATGACGTGCCACTGGATGTGCTCCAGGCCGGGGTCTTCCCGATGCGCATCATCCTGAGTAATCGGGGTGACGGCGAGTTGGTGGTTGAACCGTCGCAATTTTTCTGCCTGAGCGGCACGACGCCCTACAAAAGTTATCCGCCGCAACGGGCGGTCAACCTCATCGTGCAGTCGGATGTCTTCAAGCAGGCGTTGAAGGGAACGAGCATCGGCCCCTTGCTGAGATCGATTTTCGGGGGAGAGTTGATTTTCAACGCGGCCACAAGCAGCGTCGGCGGCGTCGTCAGGGGCGGGGTGATCGGCGGCGCCAGCGGCGCCGCCACCAGCGCGACCGGCACGGCCCTCTCCCGGGCCAATCAATACCAAAACGCGCTGACCAAACTGCTCAACGACCAGATGGATGCGGGCGGGCTGAAACCACAGGTATTGATGCCGGGATTTACAACGGATGGGATTCTCTATTGTCCAAGCACGGTCAATGTCCAGGCCATCCGCGTCACGCTGTATGACCGCCTCAACGAGCAGTCGCTTTCGCTGCTCTGCCCGCTCAAGCTGCCGTCCGCTTCGAGCGAGCCCACCGGCCCGGGGGACGACTGACTCTGATTTAGCAACTGCCGATCTGTTCTTCGCCGGAGTATTGCGCGACCAGATCATCCAGCCGGTCGGTCGCCTCGCAACAGCGGACGAAGACTTCCCGGAAGGTGGGGTGGGGAAAATTCAGCTCCTGCATCCGCCCCAGACAGCCTTCCAGCGATTCGACAATTTCCTGCAGTTGCTCCAATTCCTCGGGTTCGATGGCCATAATCCCTTGTCCTCGGTGGCGTGCTCTGCAGATCCGTTACCTTAATTATGACCAAGGGTCGGGAATCTGTCAATTCAAAATAGGGCAAAGGAGAGGCGTTCGGCCGCCTTGCACTGCCTGGAGAAATCAGATAGTCTGCCCGCTGAATGCGCGTTGATCATTGACACGGGAGGCGCTCCATGAAAAGGATCGGATGGATGCTGTTGGGCCTCTTCCTCGGCCTCGCTCTGAACCCGCCGTTTTCCGTTATTGCGGACGACGCGGATCAGCGCCTGCAACCGGGAAGGGGGGACATTGAACTCAAGATGGATCGACCCGTCGACCTGCAACAGCTCCGGCGGCAATTGACGGAAATTTCCGAAAAGATCGATCTGCAGCTCAAACGGCAATCGCAGGAACTCGAGGAGCTTGCCAGCCTCCGCGCCAAGCGGTGCTAGGCGGGCACCCGTCTCTGCGCCCCCAGGACAGAATCAGAGCCGGAGCTTGAGAGAATGGAGCAGCGGAGAGTAGACCGCATTGTGAGCCGTGTCGAATGTCCCATTCTCCACGGCTCCAATGCTTCGATTTTTTGCCTGAGAATGGGGCAAAAAATCAGGCGGCGGGCGGGTTCGAACCGCCGCATCGCAGTTTTGCAGACTGCTCCCTTACCACTTGGGTACGCCGCCGTATGAGGTCGAAAACGGGGCTAGTCTACCCAATCCCAGAACGCAAAAGCAAACTCGCCCTGGTCACGGTCGTTTGACAACGCCGCCGGTTTAAAGTCAGCACATGACATGGCGGCGGGACGGCGGTTCTTCAGCGGCTGACCTGATGGGACTGGGGCTCTTCATTGATCCACGCCCCCAGCAGGGTATAGGCAACGGCCAGCACGACCGGCCCGACAAAAATCCCGATCAAGCCGAAGGCGATGAGGCCGCCGACGACGCCGGAAAAGACCAGCAGCAACGGCAGATCGGCCCCTCTCGTGATCAGGACCGGCCGCAGGAAATTATCGAGCATCCCCACCACGACCGTCACAATCAGGAGAAACGTGCCCCAGCCGGCTGACCCGCTCCAGTAAAGCCAGATCACCGCGGGAATGAGCACGGGCACCGCCCCGACCTGGGCGATGGAGAAGATGAACATGACGGCGGTGAGCACGATCGCGAACGGCACACCCGCCACGGCCAGCCCAATGCCGCCAATCACCGCCTGCACCAGGGCGGTGACCACCACGCCCAGCGCCACGCCGCGGATGGCCCGCGCCGCCAGCCGCACGGCGTTCTCCCCGTTCGATCCGGCCAGGCGCCGCCCGAAACGAAGCGCCTGCTCCGCCACGCGCTCCCCCCTGACGTATAAAACCGCGGAGACCAACACGGCGATCAACGACTCCACAAACACCACGCCTAAGTCACCCACCCGTGAGGCAAACCATTTCACCAGGACGGCGGCATAGGGCGCCCCCTTGCGGGCCAATTCCCCGACGCCCTGGGTCGTCACCTGCTCCCATCCCCGCCCGATCGCCTCCCCCACCAGCGGCAGCGAGATCAGCCAGTCCGGCGCGGGTGGCGGCGTGAAATCGCCCAGCGACTTGACCCACTCGGCCATCTGACCGGCGTAGGTGACCAGCGTGCCGACCACCGCGATGAAGGGCAGGATCAGCAGAAGGAACAACGTGACCGTCATGACCGCCACCGCCCAGGAGCGTTTTCCCCGGAGGCGTTTCTGCGCGGCCGTCATCAGGGGCCAGGTCGCCACCACGATCATCACAGCCCAGATGCTGGCGATCAAAAAGGGGCGGAGGATCCACAGGGAGAAGCCGATCAACAACCCGAGAAAGAGCACCGCCAGAACGGTGCGGACGAGGTCCTGTTGACGTTCGGCCATCAGGCAGGCCTGCGGGATGCAGGGGTGGACATCTGTGCGGCATTGTAGGCCGATTTGCCGGCGGGGTCAACAGCCGCCCTGCAGGTAGTGGGTCGGTTGAATGGATTCACCCGTGGCAAAAATGGGGACACGTCCCAATTTTGTTGAGCGCCGCGCGCCGCATGAGGAAATTGGGACGTGTCCCTATTTTTGAGACCGGTCACGGTGAAACTGACCCACTACCGCCCTGCATTGATGATTGACAACCGATCACACGGTCGCTATGATGGGCCGTCATTCCGACGACCCGTCGTTTGCCGTGAAGAAGAGCGCCACACTGCCAAACCGCGCCCGCGCGTAGTGGTCTTTTCAAGTCTCCTCTTCCTCTTTCTGTTTCTCCCGGCCGTCCTGGCCGGCTATTACCTCGCCCCTCCGCGCCACCGCAATGCCGTGCTGCTCTGTTTCAGCTATCTGTTTTATCTGTGGGGCGCCGGCGCCTTCCTCTTCCTGCTGATGCTCTCAACCCTCGTGAATTATGCGCTGGGCCTGTTGATCGACCGCCGGAGCGGCCCGGACGCCCGTCGCCCGAATGCCCATCGATGGCTGGCCGCGGCCCTCCTCTTCAATCTGTCCATTCTGGCCACGTTTAAATACGCCAATTTTCTCATCGGCGAGATCAACAAGGGCCTCGCCGTTCTCGACCTCCCGCCCCTCTTCTGGGCCGGTGTGGCGCTGCCGCTGGGCATCTCCTTCTTCACGTTTCACCAGATCAGCTACGTGGTCGATGTGTATCGAGGACGACGGCCCGCCTGCGCGCGCGTCGTGGACTTCGCCCTCTATGTGGCGATGTTTCCGCAGCTGGTGGCCGGCCCGATCATCCAATTCCACGAAATCAGCGAGCAACTGAAGCAGCGCCTCGAAACGCTGCAGGGCTTCCATCAGGGCCTGCTGCGCTTCTGTTGGGGGTTGATCAAAAAGATCCTCCTGGCCGATTCATGCGCCAAGATCGCCGATGCGGTCTTTGCCCAGACGGGGCCGCTTGGCACCGGTGCGGCGTGGCTCGGCGTCTTCGCCTATACGCTGCAAATTTATTTTGATTTCTCGGCCTACTCCGACATGGCCATCGGGCTCGGTCTTCTGTTCGGCTTCACCTTCCCCGAAAATTTTCATCGTCCCTACTCGGCGCTGAGCATCACGGACTTCTGGCGGCGCTGGCATATGACCCTCACCCGGTTCTTCCGGGACTATCTCTACATTCCGCTCGGGGGCAATCGCCGGGGTCCGCTGCGGACCTACGCCAATCTGATCACGGTCTTCCTGCTGTGCGGCATGTGGCACGGCGCCAACTGGACCTTTCTGATCTGGGGGGGCTATCACGGGGCCCTGCTCATCCTGGAACGGATCACGGGGATGAACCGCACGGAGGCCTCCGGCCTCCCGCTCCTGCGACGCGCGCTGACCCTGTTGCTGGTGGCCGTCGGCTGGGTCTTCTTCCGCGCCCACGATCTCGGTCAGGCGGCTGATCTGCTCGGCGCCATGTTCAGGCCGGCCGCCGTCCCGACGGCTCCGGAGATCATGGAGACGCTCAACAACCGCAATCTCTTTTTCCTGGCGCTCTCCGGGCTGGTCTTCCTTCTGCCGCGCGAGTTTTCAGGGGCAAAACTCCTGCTGACGCCGCGGCCGTTGGCGTCCGCCATGGTGCAGGCCGGCGTCCTGCTCGCCGTGACGGCCTACGGCATCGCGCTGCTTGCCAGCGAGGCATTTAATCCCTTCATCTATTTCCGCTTCTGAGGACGCAATGGCCCATCGACTCGCCATCGGCCTCTTTCTCGTCGCGCTCCTCAGCCCGATCGCCGGAGGACTGGTCATCAGCGCCCCGCCGTTGGGGGAAAACCGCCGGCTGGCCGCGACACCGGAGGTGACATGGGCCGGCCTGCGGGACGCCTCATTCTTCTCGGCGTACGAACGGTACTTCAATGATCATTTCATCTACCGGAGATTCCTGACACGGGCGAAGAATTGGATCGATTTTCATCTCTTTCGCGTTTCTCCGGCCACGAAAGTGCACGTCGGTCTTGATGGCTGGCTCTATCTGCGGGAAAGCTTTCCCGATCCGGCCAGGGAGAGCTGTGACGACGTGGAGATCCTGACGCTGGCCAAACAGCTTCACGAGCTTGACGGGGTGATCGACGCCTCGGGACGGACGTTTTTTCTCATCCTCGCGCCGGACAAACCGACGATTTATCCGGAATATGTCGGGCCGTTGCCTACCCGGTCACACTGCGCCAAAAGCCGGTACCAGCTGCTGGTGGAGGCCCTGGCCGAATTCCCGGTCAAACACTTCGTCCGGCTCGATCTCCCGCTCCTTCACGCCAAGGCGCAACAGCAGCTCTACTACCGGACCGACACCCACTGGAATCCCTCCGGCAGCATGATCGTTGCCGAAACGCTGCTGCAACAGTTGTCCCCCTCGCGGTGGCGCGAGTACGTTCCGACGGTCGACCTCGACACGACGCCTTCTTTTTCCGGGGACCTGAGCCGGATGCTGGCCCTCGATTTAAAAGAATCTGCGCCCTTTATCAAGGACATCCGGTATCAAGCGGACGTGCATGTCACGACACGGAAATCCCTGAATGACGACCGGCCGTGGTTCCGGATCACGGCCGTCCCGCCCACCGAGGCGCCGCTCCTGCCGAAAACCATTCTCTACCGGGATTCCTTCATGAGCCTGCCGCTGGAGATGATCAAAGGCTCGTTTACACGGCTCGATGCCGTCTGGACCTACGACATGCTGGATCCCGACGCCGCGGACGACCTCCGCACCTCGCGCCTCGTGCTGTTCGAAATGGCCGAACGCTACCTCCCGCTGGTCAGCTTTGACGTTCCCGCCATTGCCGCGGCGCTTCGGGAAACAACTCCCCCCTGACTCCGCCGCGGGGACGCCCCGGCTCCCACGGCCAATTTTCCTGTTGCCCAACGGATTGGCCATTCCGTACAATAGCCTTCTCTTACAGAGCCATTATCGATCCACACGACCGGGACAGGCCTTTCGGAGGAGGGTGTTTCATGTTGGACCAGATTCGCGCGCTCTATCAATCGATGCCGGCCAAACTGGCCGCCGCCCGCAAAAAATTCGGCCGACCGCTCACGCTGACCGAGAAGATTCTCGTCTCCCATGTGGACAATTTTGAGACGCAGATCTGGGAGCGCGGCAAGGCGCAGCTGCTCCTCCGGCCCGACCGGGTCGCCATGCAGGATGCCACGGCGCGAAAACAAGGAAGTCTATAATTTTCTCCGCTCCGCCTCGCGCAAATACGGCATCGGCTTCTGGAAACCGGGCGCGGGCATCATCCATCAGGTCGTCCTGGAAAATTACGGCTTTCCGGGCGGGCTGATCATCGGCACCGACTCGCACACGCCCAACGGCGGCGGCCTGGGCATGCTGGCCATCGGCGTGGGCGGCGCGGACGCGGGCGAGGTGATGGCGGGCCTGCCGTGGGAGGTGCTCCATCCCAAGCTGATCGGCGTGAAGCTGACCGGCCGGTTGCAGGGCTGGGCGTCGGCGAAGGACGTCATCCTCCATCTGTGCGGCCTGCTCACCGTGAAGGGCGGCACCAACAAGATCGTCGAATATTTCGGCCCCGGCGCTTCCACAATCAGCGCCACGGGCAAGGGCACGATCACCAACATGGGCGCGGAGCTGGGCGCCACCACGTCGATTTTCCAGTTTGACGACAAGATGGTCGCCTACCTGAACCTGACCGAGCGGGCCGACCTGGCCAAGCTGGCCCAGGCGAACCGCGAGCTGCTGGTGGCCGATCCGGAAGTGCTGCAGGCGCCGGAGAAGTATTACGACCAGATCGTCGAAATCAATCTGAGCGAGCTGGAGCCGAACGTGGTCGGTCCCCATACGCCCGACCTGGCCCGCCCCGTCTCCAAGCTGGCGGCCGAGGCGAAGGAGAAGGGCTATCCGATGCAGCTCACGGCGGCCCTGATCGGCAGCTGCACCAACTCGTCGTACGAGGACATCAGCCGCGCCGCGCACATCGCCCGGCAGGGGCTGAAGGCGGGGTTGAAGGCCAAGGCGAACTTCCTGGTCACACCCGGCTCCGAGCGGATCTACAACACCATGATCCGCGACGGTTTCATGAAGACGTTCGAGGAGATGGGCGGCACGGTGCTCGCCAACGCCTGCGGCCCCTGCATCGGCCAGTGGAAGCGCGACGACGTCAAACAGGGCGAGAAGAACTCGATCATCAGCTCGTTCAACCGGAATTTTCCCGCCCGGAACGACGGCAACGCGGAGACGCTCTCGTTCCTCTCCAGCCCCGAAGTCGTCACCGCCATGGCGTTTGCCGGCACGCTCGATTTCAACCCGGCGACCGGCACGCTGACCACCAGGGACGGCACCAAGATCAAATTTGAGGCCCCGGTCGGCGAAGAGTTGCCCGCCAAGGGCTTTGCCAAGGGGGAGGAAGGCTTTGAGGCGCCGGCTGAGAACGGCGACAAGCTGACCGTCGATGTGCCGCCGGGCAGCGAGCGGCTGGCGTTGCTCGAACCCTTCCCGCGTTGGGACGGCAAGGATTTTGCCAGGCTGCCGATCCTGCTCAAGGCCAAGGGCAAGTGCACGACCGACCACATTTCCCCGGCGGGGCCGTGGCTGAAGTTCCGCGGCCATCTGGACAAGATCAGCGACAACATGTTCCTGGGCGCAACGAACGCCTTCACCGGCGAGACCGGCAAGGTGACCAACGCGATCACCGGCGAGGCCGGCCAAACGCCCACCAAGGTGGCGCGGCACTATAAAACCCAGGGCGTCGGCTCGATCGTGATCGGTGATGAAAACTACGGCGAAGGCTCCAGCCGCGAGCACGCCGCCATGTCGCCGAGGTTTCTGGGCGTGAAAGTGGTGCTGACCAAGAGCTTCGCCCGGATCCACGAGACGAACCTGAAAAAGCAGGGTATTCTGCCGCTCACGTTCGCCGCGCCGTCGGACTACGACACGTTCGAGGAGAAGGACCGGGTGAGCGTCACGGGATTGGCCGGTCTGGCGCCCGGCAAGCCGGTGGAGGTGGTGATCCACAAGGCAGGCGGCCAGGAGGTCAGAATCCAGGCGACCCACAGCATGACGGCGCAACAGATCGGCTGGTTCAAGGCCGGTTCGGCGCTGAATGCTCTTAACTGAGTTAACGTCCCCTGCCCTCCCCTCTCCCCCCTCGCGGGGGAGAGGATAAAGGAGTGGGGGGAGAGGCACAATGATCACCAAGGAGACACTCGCCAACTACATCCGCAGGGCGCTGCCCGACGCGGACGTGACGGTCACCGACAAGACCGGGATGATGGATCACTTTATCGTCCGTGTGGTGTCGAATCAGTTCAAGGATAAATCATTGCTGGATCGGAACCGCCTCGTCTATCAGGCGTTGAGCGAACCGATGCAGGACGGCCGGATCCACGCGGCCGAGATCAAAACCGACGTCCCGAATCCGTCGTAAAAGGAGATCCCATGGCACAATCAATCGCCGATGAAGTCGCTGAAGAGATCAAAAAGAATAAGATTCTCATCTACGGCAAGGGCACCAAAACGCAGCCGCAATGCGGTTTCACGATGGAGACCATTCAATTTTTCGCCAAATACGGCCAGCCCTTCGAGGTCATCAATGTGCTGGGGAACAACGAGAAGCGGGAATATCTGAGCAAACTGACCAACTGGCCGACGCTGCCGAAGGTCTTCATCGACGGCACCTTCTACGGCGACACCGACATCCTCGACGAGATGGAGCGCAAGGGCGAGGTGAAACCCCTGCTCGACGCCGCGTTCAACCAAAAATAAGGGTCCAGTAGGCAGGGTCCAGTAGCCAGGACAACCGTCAATGTTGTAGTTGACACGGCTGCTTTCCTGCCTACTGCCTACTGACTACTTGCTTACCAGACCCTCAGAACGACTCACAGCCGAACTCATCCTCTTCGCCACCACCTTCATCTGGAGCAGCACGTTCATCGTCCTCAAATGGGGGATCGAGGAGCTGTCGCCCCTGTTGTTCCTGGCGCTGCGCTTCACCCTGGCGGTCGCCCTCTTCGCCCTGCTCTTTCCCGCCGCCGTGCGGCGGGTCACGAAAGACGCCTTCCACCACGGCGCGGGACTGGCTTTATTTTTTACGCTGGGGTTCGTGCTCCAGACCGTCGGCTTGCAATACACCACTGCGTCCAAATCGGCCTTCATCACCGGCCTGATGGTCGTCTTCACGCCCCTGATCCAGTACGTCTGGGAGCGCCGGCCCCCGACGCGGGCCAATCTCGCCGGCATTGCCGTCGTCCTGACCGGTCTCTGGCTGCTGACCGATCCGCTGGCCGGCGGCGGCCTGAACCGGGGCGACCTGCTCACCTTCTTCTGCGCCGTCAGTTTTGCCTGCTACATCGTCTATATGGATCTGGTCTCCCGCCGCCACGAGCCGCTGACGCTGACGTTTGCCCAGATCGCCCCGACCGCCCTGTACTGCTGGCTCGGCGTCGCCCTGTTGGAAACACCCCGCGCCGCGCCGACCTGGGTCGGCATCAGCGCGATCGTCTATCTGGCCGTGGCCGCCACCATCGTCACCGGCTTTGTCATGACCCGCTACCAGAAGGAGACGACGCCCACGCGCGCCGTCGTCATCTACACCGTCGAACCGGTCTGGACGGCGCTCATGGCGGCCGCCCTGCTGGGCGAGCGGTTGGGGCCGGCCGGCATCATCGGTGGCGGACTGATCCTGGCCGGCGTGCTGGTATCGGAGTTGGCTGGCAATGCGAAAACCGTTCACAGTTCATAGTTCATGGCCGACCTTGTTCACGGTTCACAGTTCACGGTTCACGGTAACGGCACACATTATTTGCTATGAACCAATCACGCATTGAATCGGCCGCAAGGCGCATGATAGAGTGCCCGTCATGAACATGAACCGTCGCCGTGCGATCCCCGCCGCCCTGCTGGCCCTGCTCCTGCCCGGTTGCATCACCGTGGCCATGACACAGGGGCCGTCGGAATTGAAAGAGAAGGTCCTGGAGGGCAAAGGACGGGATAAAGTCCTGCTGATCGAGATTTCAGGCATGATCACCGATCAGGCGTCAAGCTCCGGCCTCGTGAATCCCACGACGGAACCCAGCCTGGTCGACCAGGTGAAGGAAACGCTCA
>JACQCE010000056.1 GCA_016201765.1 Nitrospirota bacterium | reverse complement strand
GCTCGATCGGGCCTATCGGGCGGCCGACCTGGTCCGGTTTGAAGGGAAGCAGTTTCGGCGTGACATCGGTGCACGGGCGATCCGTTCGCATACAACGCTCACTTAAGTCAGGGGGAGATGCTCAGCTCCCCCTGACAACCCCCATCGCCATACGCTGTGTATACCCGATGGGGATGATCAAGGGGAGAGCCGGTTAAAAGGAGGCTATGTGAAATCAAGTGGACGACCACTCATCAGTATTTTGTTGGGAAGCCAATCGGATCTCGGCGTGATGGAGGAGACGCTCAGCGGACTTCGATCGTTTGGCATCCCTCATGAGATCGTCATCGCCTCCGCGCACCGATCGCCCGATCGGACCCGGCGGCAGATTCGGACGGCTGAAAGCCGCGGGGTCAAACTCTTCATCGCCGCAGCCGGCGGCGCGGCTCATTTGCCCGGCGTGATTGCCGCTGAAACGACCCTGCCGGTCATCGGCGTGCCGATCGATTCCTCTTCGTTGCAGGGGATGGATGCGTTGTTGTCGATCGTCCAGATGCCCGGCGGCGTGCCGGTGGCCTGCATGGCGATCGGCAAGGCCGGGGCAAAAAACGCGGCCGTCTTTGCCGCGCAATGTCTGGCGCTTCAGGATGCGAAACTGGCGCGCCGGCTTCGCGGCTTCAAAGCCTCGCTGGCCGAGCATGTCATCAAACAGGATCGGGCCGTTCGATCGGGACGAAAGTCTTAACGGGGCACCGTCCGATTAAACTCCTGCCTGTTGATCCGCAACGGCCCGATCCGGCCTCGCTTGATGACGCACGCCGCTGTCTGCTGACCCACGGCCTCATCGCCTTTCCCACCGAAAGTTACTACGGTCTGGGCGCATTGGTCGCATCGGAGACCGCCGTCGCGCGCCTGTTTGCCGTCAAACGCCGGCCCGTCGACCAGCCGGTGCCGGTGGTGGTGGCCGACCGGCGGCAGGTGGCGATGGTTATTGACACGATCCCGCCGTTGGCGGAACGGTTGATGACACGCTTCTGGCCGGGGCCATTGACGATCGTCATGTTGGCGCGCGCAACCGTGCCCGGGCGACTGACCGGAGGAACGGGGCGTTTAGGCGTGCGGCAGCCGGGACTTCCGCTGCCCGCGCTGGTGGCGGCGGCCGCGGGCGGCCCGATCACGGCGACGAGCGCGAATCGGTCCGGCGCGCCTCCTGCGACAACGGCCGGGATGGTCCGCGCCTCAGTGGGCGATGACATTGATCTGATTTTTGACGGCGGGACGACACCGGGCGGGTTGCCCTCCACGGTGTTGGATGTCACGGTCGATCCGCCCTTGCTTGTGCGCGCGGGACGGATTACCGAGGAACAGCTGCGCGAGGTGTGCGGCCGTTTACAACGGGTCGGCGAGCGGGTCTGATGACGCCGTTATGACGTGGAACCGGGTTTGGCGGGCGGCGGCGAGCCGCCGGAACCGGATGATCCCGATTCTTTCTTCGGAGCCGGCGTGCCGTCGGTTGAAGCGGGCGCAGCCGGCTTCTCCGTTTTCGTCGCCGGTCCGTTTTTGGGTTTTGTCTCTTTGTCCTTGCGGGCGTAATCGGTGATGTAGAACCCGCTGCCCTTGAACTGCAACCCCGCCGGGGCGGAGAGCAATTTCTCCACGGCGCCCCCGCACTTCTCGCACCGGTCCGGCGGCGGATCACTAAACTTCTGGATCAACTCAAATTGGTGGCCGCATTGGCGGCAGCGATATTCATAGAGCGGCATAGAACGATTGTAACACAGCAGGTGGACGTACGCTCAATCAACGCAACGCGGTGATCGCGTCGCGTAATTGATCGAGACCGGTTCGGATCTGTTCGATCGGCAGCGCGTAGGAGAAACGCAGGTAGCCTTCGGCGCCGAACGCGCCGCCGGGTACGACGGCGACGTGGGCCGATTCGAGCAGATAGGCGGCCAGTTCCGTCGACGTCTGGATCGGCTGGCCGGACGGCGTGCGGCGGCCAAACAAGGCGCTGACCCTGGGGAAGAGATAAAAACCGCCTTTGGGGAGGGAGCAGGTGATTCCGGTGATCCGTTGCAGGCCGTCGGCCATGGCGCGGCGGCGCTGATCGAACGCCGTGACCATCCCGGTCACGAAACCGGTCCCCGACCGGATCGCCGCAATGGCGGCCTTCTGCGAGATCGACGTCGGGTTGGACGTGCTCTGGCTCTGGATCGAGCTCATCGCCTGGATGATGGGCGCGGGGCCGGCCGCATAGCCGATCCGCCAGCCGGTCATGGCGTAGGATTTGGAGACGCCGTTGACGATGACGGTTCGGCCAACCAGATCGGGCAGGAGGGTGGGAAGACTCCAGTGCGCGGCGCCATCGTAGAGAAAATACTCATAAATCTCATCCGAGATGATCACGCAGTGGTGATCGAGGAGCACGCGGCCCAGCTCTTCGAGCAATGATTTCGGATAGACCGCGCCGGTCGGATTGTTCGGGCTGTTCAGGATCACCGCTTTGGTGCGGGGCGTCAGCGCCCGGGTCAAGGCGGCGGGGGAGAGGCAAAATCCCTCCGATTCCTCCGTCGGCACGATGACCGGCGTCGCCCCCTGCAGGCGCACCTGCTCCGGATACGACACCCAATAGGGGGCGGGAATCAGCACCTCGTCCCCCTCGTCAAAGAGCGCCTGCGCGATGTTATAGAGGCTGTGTTTGGCGCCGCAGGAAATCACAATCTGATTCGGGTGATAGGCCAGTCCCTGATCGCGTTTGAGCTTTTCAACGACCGTCTGTTTTAACTCGTCCAGGCCGGCCGGCGGGGTGTATTTGGTCCAGCCCTCCTGAATGGCGGCGATCCCGGCGTCCTTGACCGTTTGCGGCGTGTCGAAGTCGGGTTCGCCCACGCCGAAGTCGATGACGCGGATGCCCCTGGCTTCCAGCGCCTTCGCTTTGGCCGTGATCGCGTGGGTGGCCGAAGGTTGCAGCTGGGCGACCCGTCGGGCCAGGCCCGCAGGAGGACGGCCGGACGTCATCGCGCGGCTCCGAACCGTTCCTTGAGCCGGCGGGCCACGCCGGGGGGTACAAAGGCGTCGATGGCGCCGTGATAGCTGGCCACGGTCTTGATGATGGTGGAACTCAGATAGGTGTACTCTTCGCTGGGCATCAGAAAGATCGTTTCGATCCGGTCGGCCAGTTTGCGGTTCATCAGGGCGATTTGCAATTCGTATTCGAAATCGGAGACGGCGCGCAAGCCCCGGATGATCGCCTGGGCGCGTCTGGCCCGGACGAAATCGACCAGCAGGCCGTCAAAAAGTTCCACGGTGACTTCCGTGGTGGTCTGGAGCGCTTCCTGGACCATCTCCAGCCGTTCCTTGGGGGAAAACAGGGGCGCCTTGTCCAAATTCGGCGCGATCGCGATGATGACATGGTCGAACAATGACCGACTCCGCACCACGAGGTCCAGATGACCGTTGGTGAACGGGTCGAAGGTGCCGGGGTAGACGCCGATGCGCCGCATCAGACTCGCCGATGAGCCGGGGGGAGTGTGGCCCGCAGCCGTCACGGGGCGGAGGCCAGCGGCTGATAGAGCGTCATGGCGCTGTCTCCATAGGGGTAGGTGCGGGACCGTTGCCAGCCGGCGTGTCCCGTCGGCATGGCGGTTCTGGCGGCATGCTCAATCATGATCCATGCGTGGGGCGCTATCTTACCACTCTGCCGACATAACAGCAAGAGTTCCTCGGGCGTTCCTGTGCTCCGCCCGGCCGCATAGGGCGGATCGGCAAAGACGAGATCGAACAGGCGGCCCGTCGACGGCGCTCCTCCGGGCCGCCGAAGAAAATCCTGCACGCTCCCGCACCAGACGTGCGTGCGGTCACGAAGACCGAGCGTCTCGATGTTGGCGTGAATGCACCGGCAGGCCTCGGCGTCGGATTCGACGAACGTCGACCAGGCGGCGCCCCGGCACAACGCCTCCAGCCCGATGATTCCGCTGCCCGCGTACAGATCCAGCCACGCGGCATCGGGGAGACGGGCGCCGAGAATGTTGAACAATGCGGCGCGCACGCGCGCCGATGTCGGGCGGGTCGGCGCCCGTTTTGGCGCGCGCAGCAGCCGGCCTTTTTGGTCGCCGGCACCAATTCGCAATGACATGACGGATGCGTACTGTAGGGTAGTGGGTCAGTTTCACCGAGGCCGGCTCAAAAATAGGGACACGTCCCAATTTCGTTGCGTGCCGTGCGTCGCACGAGGAAATTGGACCGTGTCCCCATTTTTGCCACGGTGGAATCCATCAAACTGACCCGCTACCTACTGTAGCATATTTTTGACACGCTTCCGCTGGTTCAGTATAATCGGCGGTCAGTGATCGGTGCTGAAGCAGGCGGGGGCGTGTGGCGGAGCATCGGCGGCGTCTGTGTCCTGTCGTGCGGACTGGTCCTGACCGGAATAACGGGCTGCGGCGGCGCCCGATCGATTCTCCGACCACTGCCGGAGACGCCATCGACCGTTGAAATCACCACGGGTCTTCGGGTGACGGTTGCGCCGGTCACCGCCGCCCCGGAGTTGGGGGATGATGACGTGGCGTTGTTGTCGCGTTATTACAGCGCGCTGTGGGTTGAGATGCGTCATGACGCCCCGTTGCCGGTGAGCGTTGACCCTGTCGGGGCGATCGTGTTTGATCGGACGGGCACTCCCTGGGTCGCGCTGAACAGGGCGCAGCGGGTGCAGGCGCTCAAGTGGCGGCCCTGGTCGTGGAGGGCGTGGACGGCAAGCTGGATGGCGGCCGGCCGCCTCGAACGGTTGATGGACAAGCTGGATCGACTCCAGTTGGCGGAAGGGCCGTTGGCCATCGGCGAAACACGCCGAGGGCTCCTGGTCTTTAGACAGATTGCATCCCCGGCATGCCAGCAATCGTCGCTGGAGTGGCGGGCGGGCCGGATCGATGCGGAGACAGGCAATCCTCCCGCCATCGCCCCCCCCATTGCGATGGTCCGGATGGCGATCGGGTGCTGACTAGGATTTTTTACCGCCGACGGTCGCCAGGCGGGAGAAGGGTGTGCGCTTGCGCTTGTACTGATTGGCGAGAATGGTTTGATCGATCAACGCGCCGCAGTTGACGCATTTCCAGGCATAGAAGGTGAGGGAAAAATCGGAAACCCGTTCGCTGTACATCAAACCATGGCATTTCGGACAATTCATGGGGCCCTCCGGCTTTGGCGTCTGCGGCTTCCGATCCATACAATCATTTGAGAAAGCAATCGGTATGCCAGGACAGTGTTGTTCCACAATCTCTTTGAAATCAAGATGATTGTCATCGGGCCGCTGGTGGTTGAGTATATTAATGATACAAAGTAGCGTAAATGAACAGCCAAAAATTGTCACCTGATGAGCCGGAAAGAGGAGCATGACTGAACCCGGACAGCGTCCGCCATCACAGCCTCGGTCTCGAATGGAAAAGTCGGGGGCGGCCAACGCATCGAAAAAGAGTCCGCGCCGTTCGGGTGGATCGAACCTGCCTGCCGGCCGACCGGGAATCCCTGCTCCCGTCGACGGGGGAGAAGGCGGGGCTCCTCAACAGACTGATTCCGACCGCATCACCCGCTGGCCCGTCACTGAGCGGCCCCGCGAACGGTTGCTCCGGCATGGCGCCGGCGCATTGTCGGAGGCCCAATTGCTGGCGATCGTGCTCAGAACCGGCCGTCGCCGCGTCACGGCGGTGGAGCTGGCCATGCGAATTCTGGAGCAGTGCCGGGGACTGGACGGATTGGGATCGGTGCAGAGCGCGGAACTGTGCCGGATCGACGGAATCGGCCCGGCCAAGGCTGCGCAACTCCTTGCGGCGCTCGAATTGGGCCGCCGCGTCACCAGCCGTCCGCTGTCGAGCGGCGCAGCCCTGTCGTCAAGCCGGGCGGTGCACGAGTATTTCGCCCCGTTGGTGCGGGAGATGAAACAGGAACAGTTCTGGTCCGTGCTGCTCGACAACAAGCACCGCGTGTTGCGTGACGTGACGATTTCGAGCGGCAGCCTGACGATGAGCGTCGTCCACCCCCGCGAAGCCTTTGCCCCGGCGGTGCGGCAATCGGCCGCCGCGGTGATCTTTGTGCACAATCATCCCAGCGGCGATCCCGCCCCGAGCGCCGAGGACCTGCAGTTGACCCGGCGCCTGGTGGCCTGCGGTGAGTTGCTGGGCATTCCCGTCCTCGACCACGTCATCATCGGCCGCGCCGCCTTTTACAGTTTTGCCGATCACCGTCAATTGGACCGCGCGTGGACCCGATAACGAGCGCAGTCCCCGCCTGCTTGTGCCGAGAATCGAACGTGACCTCTCACGTTGGTTCGAGGCATGAAGGCGGGGCGAGCGAGTGAGTACCAACATGCTCCTTTCCACTC
>JACQCE010000060.1 GCA_016201765.1 Nitrospirota bacterium | reverse complement strand
CGGATTTGCGCGATTCCGACCGGCGTGGATACCGCCTATTTCACGCCGAACGGGTCGCGCGAGGCGCCGGGCCGGCTCGTCTTTACCGGCTCGATGGATTGGTATCCGAACGAAGACGCCATGCTCTATTTCATGGGCGCGATCCTGCCGCGCATCCGGCAGGACGTCCCCGATGTGTCTCTGACCGTTGTCGGACGCAACCCATCCGCGCGGCTGGCGGAGGCCGCGTCCACCATCGGCGTTCAGGTGACGGGGACGGTGGACGATATCCGTCCCCACGTCGATGAGGCGGCCGTCTATGTGGTGCCGTTGAGAGTCGGCGGAGGGACCCGGCTGAAGATCTTCGAGGCGCTGGCGATGGGGAAGGCGGTGGTCTCGACAACGGTGGGCGCCGAGGGGCTTCCGTTGATTCCAGGCGAGCACTTTCTTCGGGCGGATGATCCGGCCGACTTCGCTCGCGCCGTGGTCGCGCTCCTCCGGGATCCGAATCGGCGGCAGGCGCTGGGTATGGCCGGACGACGGCTGGTCGAGGAGCGGTATGCATGGCCGCGGGTGGCTGCTGAGTTTGAGTCGAGATGTGCAGAGATCTACCGGGATCGAGGCGTTGGCACTCGAGACGGATAAGGAAAGGCTGATCGGCGCGACCGCGCCGTTTAGCAAGCTCGGAAGGGAGGCGGCGGGACATGTCGAGGACTGAATCACCGCCCCGTGTGGTGTTGCTGTGCCATAAGCGGGATCGCATTGACGCCGGGGGGCTCGCGGCGTGGCTGGCAACATCGCTGACGTTGGCCGGCATCGTGCTGATCCACGAGCGGCCCGCCAGGACGCTGCGGCGCGTCCGGCGCGAAATTCGCCGCGTCGGGTTCCTGCGCTTCCTGGACGTCGTCGCGTTTCGCCTCTATTACCGGGTCGCGCTCGCCGGAGGCGACGCGGCCTGGGTGGATGAGGAAGTGACCCAACTCCTGAAAAAATATCCCGCCCGCTTCGATGACGTCCCGAAACTTGTGGTCGAGGATCCGAATTCGGATGAGGTGGAAGCCTTTGTGCGGCGGCTCAGGCCGGACCTGATGCTCGCGCGATGCAAGGTGATTCTCAAACCGCGCATCTTTGAGATTCCCTCCAGGGGCACGTTTGTCCTGCACCCCGGGATCTGCCCGGAGTATCGCAACGCTCACGGTTGTTTCTGGGCGCTGGCCAACCGGGATATGGACCGGGTCGGGATGACGCTGCTTCGGGTGGACGCCGGCGTGGACACCGGGCCGATCTTCCTGCAAGCCGGTTACAAATTTGACGAGGCCGTCGAATCGCATGTGGTGATTCAATATCGCGTGGTCATCGAGAACCTGGCGGACATCGCGCAGCGGCTGGTTGCCATCTGCCGGGGAACGGCCAGGCCGCTGTCGGTGGAGGACAGACGGTCGGGCTCGTGGGGTCAACCGTGGCTTTCGGCCTATCTGCGATGGAAGCGCGCGGCCCGTGCCTCGTCGGGATGATCTTCATGCTATCGCTTCTCTTTCACGATGTCTATGAGCGGGATCCTGCCGAGAGCGGATTTTCGGGCGCCGCCGCCGACGGCTACAAATTGACGGTGGCCGAGTTCGAAGCCCAGTTGGCGGGCCTCGCCGGCGTGCTGGCCGGAAAGCCGATGCTCGTGACGGAGTCGTCACACGGGAACGGCGCGATCCAACCGTTCCTCATTACGGTGGACGACGGCGGCGTCTCCTATTACACCCGGATCGCGGACCGCCTCGAAGCGCTGGGGTGGCGGGGCCATTGCTTTATTTCCACCGGCTTCACCGGGCGGCGGGGATTTCTCAGCAAGCGGCAGATCCGCGAGCTCGACGCACGCGGCCATGTCATCGGCAGCCACTCGGTGACGCATCCAAAGCGGTTCAGCGCGTGTTGCTGGAACGAACTGATCATCGAATGGCGGGAGAGTTGCGCGGCCCTGTCGGAGATCGTGGGCCACGAGATCGCCGCCGCCTCGGTGCCGGGCGGGTTTTATTCGTCACGGGTTGCCCGAGCGGCAGGCGAAGCCGGCCTGAGATGGCTCTTCACCTCGGAGCCGGAAACAGGCGTGCGTCCAGTCGGCGGCTGCATGGTCCTGGGCCGCTTTACGATCCGCCGCGGCCACGACCAGGATTTTTCGCGTCGGCTTGGCCTGATGAAGCCGTTCACCCTGGGCCGGGAGTGGATGGTCTGGAACTCCAAAAAGATCGTCAAGGGCGTGCTGGGAACGGCCTATCCGCATTTCATGGATTGTTGGAGGAGATAACTCCTCACTGGAGGGGAAGATGCGCGTCAGTGTGTTTGGACTGGGATATGTGGGAAACGTGACGGCCGCCTGCCTGGCGAAGGCAGGACATGAAGTGATCGGCGTGGATGTCAATGCCGACAAGGTCGCGATGGTCAATGCGGGACAATCCCCGATCGTGGAGCCTGGGCTGCCGGAGCTCCTGGCGGAGGTGGTCAACGACGGGCGGCTCCGCGCCACCGTCTCCAGCGGGGAGGCCGTCGGGCAAACCGACCTGGCGCTGATCTGCGTGGGGACGCCCGGACGCGGGAACGGACAGCTCAACGGCGATGCCATCGAGCGGGTCGGCCGGGAAATCGGCGCGGCGCTCCGCGGACGCCGGGAATCCTATGTGGTGGTGCTCCGCAGCACAGTGCTCCCCGGGACCACGGAGCGGCTGCTCGTTCCCGCCCTCCACGAGGGGGCCGGCCGGGACCATGCAATTGACGTGCAGGTCGCGATGAACCCGGAGTTCATCCGGGAGGGGTCGGCGCTGCGGGATTTTGCGCGTCCTCCGTTGACGCTGGTGGGGTGCGATGATCCGAGGACGGCCTTTCTCCTGCGAGCCCTCTACGTCGGTGTGGACGCGCCGTTCATCCACACGGCGGTGCGCACGGCGGAGTGCGCGAAGTACGTGTCGAATGCGTTTCATGCGCTCAAGATTTCCTTTGCCAATGAAATCGGGGATCTCTGTGCAGCTTTTGGGATCGACGCACAGGAGGTGATGAGGATCTTTGCGATGGATCGGAAACTGAACATCTCCGACGCCTACCTTCGACCGGGCTTTGCGTTCGGCGGCTCCTGTCTGCCGAAGGATCTCCGGGCGTTGCTCTACGCCGCCCGCGCGGCCGATCTCTCCCCGCCGCTGCTCTCCTCGATCCTGCCCTCCAACGAGCGGCAGATTCGGCGGGCGGTTGAGGCGGTGCTGGAGACGCGAAAGCGACGGATCGGAGTGGTCGGTCTTTCCTTCAAACCGGGAACGGACGATCTGCGCGAGAGCCCGATGGTGACGCTGGTCGAAGCGCTCATCGGCAAGGGTTGCGACGTGCGGATCCTCGATCGCAATGTGTCGGTGGCGCGATTGGTCGGCGCCAATCGCCGGTATATCGAAGAAGAGATTCCCCACATCGCCTCGCTCATGTGCGAGGACGTCCGGACGCTTCTCACGCACGCGGAAGTGCTGGTGATCGGAAACGCCGGTGATGACGCCGCGCGGGCGCTGGAAGCCGTTCGCTCGGATCAGATCGTCATCGATCTCATGCGGGGTTCAGTCGCCACGCGGGGCGCATCGGCGCTCGATCGCGTCCCGATCGCGAGATGATCGGACGGATGAGAAGAAGGTCAGCTCTCCCATTACGAAGGAGGTGCAGCGATGAATCGATTGATCAAGAAAAAGATGATTCCCTGGGATCAGCGGGCGGGAGATCCCCTGATCCCCGCGACCGGCATCGCGGCGGGAGGCACGCTGTTCGATCCTCTCGCCAACGTCATGTCGAAACGGATGACGCGTCGCGGCTTCCTGACGGCCACGGCGCTGACCGGGGCGACGGTGCTTCTGGCCTCGGCGAAATCGGGCCTGTTGGACCTGCCGTACGCCGAGGCGGCGGCCCAGGCCGGGACGGTCCGGTTTGCCTTGATCGCGGACAGCCACACGATGGGGGCGAAAAACCCCCGCATGAAATCACGTCTGTCGGCGGCCGTCAACGAGGTCAACGCGCTGATCCCCAGGCCGGACTGGGTGATCTACATGGGCGATGCGGTGCATGACGGCTCGGAGGACCAGTTTAAATATTTCGAGGAGATCATGGCCGGGCTGCAAGTGAAGAAAGTCTACTACGTCCCCGGAGAGCACGACTGGTACCTGGATATGGGCAATTATTACATGAAGAACATGGTCAAAGGGCGCCTGCCCTGGTCGTTCGACGACAAAGGGGTTCATTTCGTCGGGCTCAACGGGATCCTCTACCCGGATTTCTGGACGGTCCGGAAACTCTCTCCCCAGGAACGGATGAACATCGCCGGAACGCTGAATCACCCGATGCTGGGCCCGTTCACGCTCGGCCGTGAACAGCTCGACTGGCTGGAAAAGGACCTCTCCAGGTTCGGCAACGACGCTCCGGTCGTGATCTTCACGCACCCGCCGCTCTATCATTATTACCGTCCCTGGAACTTCTGGACCGAGGACGCCCCGGAGGCGCATGAAATTCTCAAACGCTTCAAGTCGGTGCATGTCCTCCACGGGCATGTTCACCAGACGGTTCAGAACCGGATCGACAATATCCAGGTGATCGGTCATGTCTCGACCGCATGGCCCCATCCGTATCCGCCCGCCTATCACACGCTGGGTCTCACCGGCCAGATGCCGCGGTCGGATCCCTCGAAGTTGTACGACGGACTGGGCTGGGCCAGGTATGAGCTGGGCGAACGGGAGGTCAAGCATGAGGACATCGTCTGGACCCTGCGACCGCCCAAGGTGTAAACGCATTCCACGGAAAGGAGGGAAATATGAAACGACCCTTCGACTCGCGCCACGGCCTCCGGCCGTGGGCTCGCTCAGGATTCCGCCCCACGGGCGGCGGCATTGGTGCCAAGGGCTCAGCCGGTGGGGCTCCACAGATCAGGCGATGGCCGGCCCTGCTCCTTGGCGTGCTGATGACAGGGGCCGTCGGGACGCTCTTCGCCGGTGACCCGATGGAACCCGGTTTGACGCCGCAACGCCGGTACATTCAAAGTCCGCAGTTGGATCCCAATCTGGTGAAAACGAGCCGGGAGGAGCTCGCGAAGCTGGTCAAAATGGGCGATGATCTGTGGCATGACCGAAACCTGGGGACGAACGGGATGGCCTGCAACATGTGCCACCCGGACGCCGCCGTCACGCATCCTGAAACCTTCCCCAAATACAAGTCCCAGTTGGGGCGGGTGGTGACGGCTCAGCAGATGATCGGCTGGTGCATCCAGGTGCCGCTTCAGGGCAAAGGGTATGCGCCGGGCAGCCAGGAACTCACCGCCCTGGAAGCCTACATGGCCGCCCAGAACAAGGGACAGGTCATGGAGATCGGGCTGCCCTCGCCATGACGGCTGTGACGGTTGTGTCGATGGATGCGTTGCGAGCCTGGTCCCTTGCGGCGCTGGTCGGCGTGCTCTGCCTGCCGGCCGGCGCCGCTGCTTTCCCCGGTGATTCGGCCCAGGGGTTGGTGGAGCGAATGGGTACGCCCGCCTCGGGGTACGACGAACCACCCAAGGTGAACCTGGATGATCTGCGACACGGTATCCGCTCTCAGGTCCGGATCCATTGGATGAATGTTCTCTGCGATCCTCTCCAGACGGGCCAGTCATTGCAGGGCGTGCTGGTGGTGTTGTTCGGTTTCGATCGGGAAGCGCTCCTGAATCGAGAGAAGCGCGAAGGCCCGATCGCGATCGCCCGATGGACGGAGCTGCGCAGCGAGCGCGAAATCTTCCTGGGCCAAATATCGTCCGAACAGTTTGCGCGGCTCACAACCGGTATGCGCGCGCATTGGACCACCCGGTCCGTGACGCATCATGAAAATCCGCAGCGCGCCTACGATCTCTATACCCTTCGGTCGCGCGACGGACGGCTCACGGCCCAGATGTCCTATTCCGACCTGGAGCAGGTGAAGGAGTTTCCCGCGCCCTCTGATGCCGTCAAGCCGCCGACATTGAACTTTTGGATCCAGGTAGAACCCGTCAACCCTGATTAGAGGAGGACGGTCACATGTTGCAACGTCGATCCGGTGTTCTGTCCGTATGTCTCCTGGTTCTCGCGTCCTTGTCCTGTTGGCAGTGCAACGGGAGCGACGCGGGATCATTCAATGCCCCGACCGGGCCCGTAGAGTCTCAAGAATCTCACGAGCCCCGACTGCCGCTGGTCTATGTGGATACCGCGCTTTCCGCTCCGACGGGTCGTGCCCTCAGTGTCCCGGCCGGCGGTGACGTTCAGGCGGCCCTCAATGCGGCGCAGCCGGGCGATGAGATCGTCCTGGCGGCCGGGGCCGTCTTCACGGGTCCCTTCACGCTGCCGAACAAACGCGGCGCCGGCTGGATTACGGTCCGAACGGACGCCCCCGAGCGTCTCCCCCAGCCGGGCACGCGGGTTCATCCCGCCGAGGCCGCCGCGATGCCGAAACTCGAAGCCTCGTCCGGATCGGTCCTCGTCGCGGCCAGGGGAGCGCACCATTATCGCTTCATCGGGATTGAGATCCGTCCTCGAAACGGCGTTTTTCTGTATAACCTCGTCCGGCTCGGTTACGACGAGACGTCCGCCGATCAGCTCCCGCACCATCTGATCTTCGACCGGTGTTATCTCCACGGCGATCCCCAAAAAGGCGCCCGGCGAGGGATCGCGATGAACTCGATGGAGACCGCGGTCATCGACTCCCATCTGTCCGATTTCAAGGAGGCCGGCGCGGACTCCCAGGCGATTGCCGGGTGGAACGGCGCCGGGCCGTTCAAGATCGCGAACAACTATCTTGAAGGGGCCGGAGAGAACGTGCTGTTCGGCGGATCCGATTCCTCCATCAAGAGCCTTGTGCCGGCCGACATCGAGATCCGGGGCAACCACTTTTCCAAACCCCTTTCCTGGAAGATCGATGATCCCAGCTATGCCGGAACGCCGTGGACGGTCAAGAACCTCTTCGAACTGAAGAACGCCCGTCGGGTGGTTGTTGCGGGCAATCTGTTCGAGCGCAACTGGGTCCACGCGCAGAACGGTTTTGCCATTCTCCTGACCGTGCGCAACCAGGACGGCGGAAGCCCCTGGTCGGTCGTTGAAGACGTCACGTTCATGAATAATGTGGTACGACACACGGCCTCGGCCGTGAACATTCTCGGGTATGACAACAACTACCCAAGCCGGCAGACCCGGCGCATTGTCATGAAAAATAATCTGTTTGATGACGTGGGCGGCGTTCAGTGGGGCGGGGGAGGGAGACTCTTCCAACTTCTGGACGGGGCGGCGGACGTCGTGATCGATCATAACACCGCCTTTCACACGGGCCACATCATCATGGCGGAGGGGCGGCCGAACACGGGGTTCATCTTTCAAAACAATATCGCGCCGCACAATGAGTACGGCATCTTCGGCGCCGACATGGGAAGTGGAAATCCCGCGCTGGAACGGTACTTTCCCGGCGCCGCCGTCAGGAAAAACGTGATCATCGGCGGCAATGCCGCCCAGTACCCGCCGGATAATTTCTTTCCGGCTTCGCCCGGTGAGATGGGTTTTGTGGGGTGCGCAGGCGGTGTGTACTGCCTTCCCCCCGCCAGCCCCTATCAGCATGCCGGCACGGATGGCAAGGATCCCGGTGCAGACGTTTCCGCAATCTCAGCAGTGATGACATCCGTGTTGCCTTAGTCGGTTCCCGCACATCCAACGCATTCCCATCACGCTCCACACACTGGAGGACTGCCATGCCGAGTCTGTCCATCGTGTTTTGGGTCTGTCTGTTTTTGCTCGCGTACACTTTTTTCGGCTACCCGCTCTTGATCCGTTTGTGGGCGGGGTTGAGGCCACGTTTCCCCGTGACCCGCGATTTCCTCCCCACCGTCAGTGTGGTGATCGTGGCCTACAATGAAGCGGCCGGGGTGGCCCGGCGGCTTGACAATCTCCTTGCCCTCGATTATCCGCGGGACCGGCTGGAGATCCTGTTCGTCTCCGACGGCTCCACCGACGGGACCGCCCGACGGGCGTGGGCCTATGCGGAGCGCGGCGTGAAGACGATCTCGTTCGGGATCAGGCGGGGGAAAGCCTCGGTCTTCAACGACGTCGTACCAAAGCTGAAGGGTGAGATCGTCGTGTTTGGCGATGTGCGGCAGGAGTTTGCGGCGGATGTCCTTCGGATCCTGGCGGGCCGCTTCGGGGATCCGCAGGTCGGGGCTGTCAGCGGGGAACTGATCTTGGTGGACAACCCGGGCGGGACGTCGGTGGGCGGAGGGGTCGGCTTTTACTGGCGGTATGAAAAATTCATTCGATGGAACGAGAGCCGGGCGGACTCCGCCGTCGGCGCGACCGGCGCCCTCTATGCCATCCGCCGCGATCTGTTCGAGCCCCTTCCCGATGACACGCTGCTGGATGACGTGGTGATTCCGATGAGGATCGTCCGCAGAGGTTATCGGGTGCTTTTTGAACCGGCGGCCCGGGCCTATGACCGCGTGGCGGCGACGGCCCGGGAAGAATGGACGAGAAAGGTGCGGACGATCACGGGCAATTTCCAGCTTTTTGCCCGGGAGCGCTGGCTGCTGAATCCGTTTTGCAACCGGCTCTGGTTCCAGGCGGTTTCACACAAAGGGCTGCGCCTTCTGATCCCCGTCTTTCTTCCGGCGGCCCTCGTCGCAAACCTTCTCTTGGCGGATTCGCTTTTCTACCGCTGGGTTTTGGGGGGGCAGCTTCTCTTCTACGCGGCCGCCGTGGGAGGGTACGCACTCAGGAAGGCGAGACGGCGCATCCCGCTGCTGAGCGTGCCTTGCGTGATCTGTCTGCTCGGGTGGGCGACGGTTGTTGCGTTCCTGCGGTTTCTCGCCGGCCGCCAGCCCGCCACCTGGGAGAAGCCATCTGTCGTCGCAACGGACCGCGAGATCGGCGCGCGCCCGTTGATCAGTTCGTCGAAATTACGGCATTGGTAACGGTGCCGTTGAGATTGTACAGGGCCGTATCCACGATCAGCGGGTAGACGGGCGCCGCCGTGCTGGTGTAGAAGAGGCCGCCGTTCTTGTAGTATTTGACCACGCCGGATTCAACCGCGACACGAAAGACGTCGCCGCTCACGAAGGCGGTCTCGGTCCGATAGACGCCGTTTTCACGGACCTCGGCGGTGCCGGAATTCAGCCGAACGGCAAAGTCGATTTCGTTGCCCGTCGTGCCGGGGTTGCCATTGCTCAAGCCGGCCAATCGCAACGCGGTCGTTTCAGACGCGGTGAATTCCATAGAACCGTTGCCGGAGGTGATCTGCTGCTGGGAGACCGCGCCCGCGTCCGGACAACCGTCGCAGCCGCCGGTCTTCTGCAAGGAGTTTCCCGTGGCCGCCACGTTGACCAGGCTGGTCCAGATAACGTTTTGCGTGGCACTGGGAGCGGCCGCACCATAGAGCGCCACAACCTCCGCACCGCTCAGCGCGCGGCTATAGAGACGGACGTCGTCGAGCAGGCCCGGGAAATAGGGGCTGGCCGTCCCCGGATATTGGCCGATGTTGAGGGGGCGCGTGGTCGAGGGGGCGCCGGCCGTGCCGGTCCATCCCCGGCTCGCTTTCAGCACGCCGTCCACGTACAATTTGCCGCCCGATGCATCCACCACCATCACCGCATGATGCCACCGGTTGTCGTTATACCCCGGGGTCTGGAGCGCGCAGCCGCTTCCGTCCCAGACGTAGTTGGAGCCGTTTTTAAAGTACCAGGCGCAGAGGTTGCCCCCACTGGTGAACAGTTGATAGCCGTTGCGGGAGCCCGGCGCATATTTGTTCACGATCCCTTTCAGACCGGTGGTCGTGGTTTTCATCCAGACGGCAATGGTCAGCGGATAGGCGTTCAGCGCGGTCGTCTGCGGAATATTCACGTAGTCATCCAGCCCATCGAGGGAAAGGGCCTGGCCGATTCCGCCCGCGATCCGGGTGGCCCCATTCATGAGGGCGCCGGTATTGCCGCTTCCCGAGGAATCGACGGCCGTTGTCCCGCCGGCCTCTTCAAATTTCCAATGTCCCAGCAAGCCGGGGCTTGAGGCGCCGGCCAGCGTGGTCAACGTGAGATCTCCAGACGCGGCCAGATTCCCGGCCGCATCTTGTGACCGCACGCGGTAGTGATACAACGTGTTGGCGGCCAGCCCGCTCAGTGTTTGTGAGTGGAGCGTGATCAAGCTGGTGTTTAATGTCGTCGAACTGCCGTAGGCCGCGGTCGGGCCATAGTCAACCTGCGAATCACTCGGTTCGTCCGTATTCCATGTGATCACCGCGCCGGAGGAAGACGGATTGGAGGCAGCGACCGCAGAGATCACGGGGGGAGTGGTATCGTTGCTGACGGTCACGGTGATGGGGCCGGAGGTTGAGGTATTGCCGGCTCCATCACGGGCCACTGCGGTGAGGGCGTGAGATCCATTGGCGGCCGTGGCGGTGGCCCAGGAGATGGCATAGGGGGCCGCGGTGTCTTCGGCGCCGAGGTTGACGCCGTCGAGTGTGAACTGGACGCCGGCGACGCCGACGTTGTCCGACGCGTTGGCCGAGACCGTGATCGTGCCGGTCACGGTTGCGCCGTTCAGCGGCGATGTGATGGTCACGGTGGGAGGCGTGGTATCGGTCGTCGTGAAGGTGAAATCGCCTGAGACGGCAAGATTCCCCGCGGCGTCTTTGGATTTGACTCGATAGTGATAGAGGGTTGAAGGCGTCAGACCTGACAGGATGTGGGAGTGGGCAACGGCCAGGATGGGATTCATCGTCGTCGAGGCGCCATAGACCGTCGTCGGGCCGTATTCGACCTGGGAATCGGCGGGCTCATCGGTGGTCCAGGTGATCGTGGCGCCGGACTCGTTGATCGAGGAAGCGGTCACGACGGACAGGACCACATGGTGCCACTGGTTATCGTTATATCCCGATGTCTGGAGCGTGCAGCCGGTGCCGTCCCAGATGTAATTGGAGGCGTCCGTGAAGTACCAGGCGCAGAGATTGCCGCCGCTGGTGAAGAGTTGGTAGCCGTTGCGGGAACCGGGCAGATATTTGTTCACAATGCCCTGTAAGCCGGTCGTTGTGGTTTTCATCCAGACGGCGATGGTCAGCGGATAGCCGTTCAGCGCGGCGGTCTGTGGAATGTTCACATAATCATCAACGCCATCGAACGAAAGGGCCTGATTGATTCTGCCGGTCGTCCAGGCGGGGCCGTTGAGCAGCGCGCCGGTATTGCCGTTGCCGGACGAATCCGCGGCGGTCGCACCGCTGCCGTCATCGAGCTTCCAATAGCCGATGAGCCCGGTGTTGACGCCGGATCCGCCGGCCAGCGTGGTGAATGTGGAGTCTCCCGAGGCGGCCGCGTTGCCCGCCGCGTCCCGCGACGTGACCCGATAGTGATAGAGTGCGCCGGCCGCGAGTCCGCTCAGCGTTTGCGAATGGGACGTGACCAGGCTCGTATTTAACGCCGTCGAGCCGCCGTAGGCGGCGGTCGGGCCATAGTCGACCTGGGAATCGGCCGGTTCGTCCGTCGTCCACGTGATGGTGGCGCCGGAAGAAGAGATCGCCGAGGCGGCGATGGTGAAGATCGCCGGAGGCGTGACATCATTCATCACGGTCACGGTGACGGAGCCGGAGGTCGCCGAGTTGCCGGCACCGTCCCGCGCGACGGCCGTCAGACTGTGAGGGCCGGCGGTGCTGATCGTGGTGTTCCAGGAGATGGCATAGGGGGCCGTGGCGTCTTCAGCGCCGAGGTTGACGCCGTCGAGTGTGAACTGGACGCCGGCGACGCCGATGTTGTCCGAGGCATTGGCCGAAGCCGTGATCGTGCCGGAGACGGTAGACCCCGAGGTCGGGACCGTGATCGAGACGGTCGGCGGCGTGGCGTCGCTGACGGCACCCGTCAATAACTGTCCCGGAACCTTCACGATGAAGGCGTCGAGCCGGTTGCCTCCCATGTTGCTCGTCCAGACGAAATACTGGCCGGTGACGTCGAGGTTGCCCTTGGGCATTTTGGAGTAGACGTCTCCGCCGCCCGCGGCATTCATGTCGGTCATGACCGGCGCCACGACCAGCGCATCGAGCGACGCGTCCAGACGGAAACAGACGATTTCGTTGGCGCGCGGGCCGTTGGTGGCATTGGCCGAGCTGCCGCAGGCATATTGCTGCTCGGGGGGAAGAAGGGGGTTCGCGTTCGTATGGCTGACATGGTTCGCCGACTCCGGGAGCCATTGGGTGTCGTAATAGACCACCGTGCCAGGCCCCAGCGGCGACGTGCCGAATTTCCACAGCCGGACCGCGTTCGGCAGGTTGTTCCAGTTGTCCTTCGCGACCAGATATCCGAAGCCGTTGTCGGAGTGGCCGCCGCCGCCGTCCCGGTCGAGCAGATCCGTCACGGCGCCCGTCGTCAGATCAATGATGCGGTCATCCGAGGTGGAGACCGGATCGATCCCCAATATTTCCTTGATCACCAGCCATCGGCCGCTCTTGTCGATCTGGCATTCATCATAGGCGCCGACGGCCGGATAATAGGAAAACTTTTTGATGTCCTCCTGATAGGCAAGGCAGCCGAGGTCGGCGTAGGTCGATCCGTCCTTCAACGTGGCGGAGTGGACGCGATCGTCGCTGCTGGAGTGCATCTGCCAGATGGTTCTATTCGTTCCAAAGAGGGCCGGTTGCGTCGACACGTCGAAGACGGTTTCCATCTGCTTGGTCAGCACGTCATAGCGGAGAAGTTTCGGGCCGCTGTACAGGTAGAGTTTTGTGGGCATCGTGGCGCTGAAATACCAAAGTTCACCCGTGCTCCAACTCAACGGGTTGGCGGCGTCAAAGAGGGGGCCGAGGTTCGTCACGGCCTCCGTGACTTTGTTATAGCTGAACAGCGTGGGGCCGCCGCCTCCGCGATTCCTGTCCAACCCCATGAAAATGAGCATGGTGTCGCTGCCGGCGTGGTTGTTCATGTTGCGCCAGTAGGGATAGCCGACATAATGCACACAATCGTTGCCGCCGCAGTCGCTCGGGTTGGTCAGCCGGATGCCCTGCGTCAGATAAGGGGGCGGGAAGGTAAATACTCCCCGTGCGGGCAGCAAGGCCTGGATCTGCGATTGAGTGAGCAGGGGCCTGACGTTCGTGCTGGTGGCCTTTTCAAGAAATCCGCCAGGAGCTTGAGCCGAAATCGGCGGGGCGAAGAGCGCGAGGAGGCCGGCTATCACGCTGCCCGACAGGAGCAAGGGGAAAACCGGCCGCCGACGCCGCAAGGTGGAAGAGGACTGGAATGAGGTTGTTGTGTGCATCGATCGCTCCCGAAAGTGTTGCGCCCCCGTGACCGGATAGACCGTAGCAGGGGTGGCGGCGATGGTGTTCCTATTCTTCTGAGGGGATTCCCTCAGTCGTGCGATGGCTATCATAGATGAATAAAATCAAACACTTTGAAGAGATATTGCGGGCGTCTGATCCTCTGACGTCGAACAGCTTCAGGGTGTTATTGGAACAGGTTTCTCAAGCAACGAGCCCCAATCGCATCGAGGAGTTCTTCATTCGGTTGAATGACGAGTTGTATGCGGCGCTGTGGGGTCGCAATGGCGGGAAAAAGAGTTGGGCCCAGGAGATGGTTCGGGTCCTGCTCGCCGTCAATGAAGGGGTGACGATCACGGCGCTGAAGGAGTTGATGGACAACAGGGAACTGCACTATGACGACCCGCTCGTCCAGGCCGTCGCCGGGATGGCGGGCCAATCGACGCCGTTGCTGGCGGCTCTGCTGGGCGTGGTGCAATTGGAGTGCCAGTTGCTGGGGCTGAGAGTGCGGGCGTTGGAGGCGATCTTCGTGCGGCAGTCGAAGGAGGAGGGGGATGGTGTGGCGATCGAAGCCGGCAACCTCCTTCACTTTCTGAATGAGCTGCTCGATTCGAAGAAATGGACGATCGGCGGCATGGAAGGCGTCCATCAGGAGTTGACCGACCGGTTTCGCCCCGTCAGGAAACTGTTCTCGGACATTGATGCGCGGAGTTGGAATGCGATGGCCAATGAATCCGGTTTTTTGCCTGGAGGGTGCAACGGGATTCTTGACATGGCGCTGGAGGCGCTGCGGCGCCTGGCGGTCAATCCCAGGGCTCCGGACACCATGCTGGTCGTCCTCAATCTCTTGAAGCTTAATGCGCCGTTGCCGGCATGGTATGCGGCCGCCGCGCCGTTGGTCGCCCGTTTGAACATGCACGCAGAGCACGATCGAACGTCCCGGGCGGTTCATCAGCCTTGTGCATCAGAGGCGGCGGTCCCGTTGGGGCGCCATTCCGGCGCGCCGCGGCGCATGATCGGCGAGATCGAGCCGGATACGCACCTCATGCTGACACTCGTGATTGATAAGGCCATCAAGACCGCCCTGACCGTCGCCGATACCCAATGGGGCGGGATGCTGTCGCAAAAGGTGAGCGAGCCGGCCCGGACGGCGATCTCGCTCAATCCATCCGACCCCGCGTTGCTTGAATCCGTCCTGCTCGATCAAGGCGTTCCCCTCAAAGTCCGGACGACGGCGGCCGCGCTCCTGCGCATCGTGAGTCACGCCCTCCCGTTGGCTCGACTGACGCCCCGTCTGGAATTCTATACGGACCTGCTCCTGACGCCGTCGCTCCGTCCCGTTCGGGAGAAACCCGAACGGCGCCTCAACGTCTCGATCATCGATGCGCGGGAAAAGATCCCCGTGTTGCTGGACGCCTTTCATGAGAAATCCGACGCGGTGCGCTGGATGGTGTCGAAAATATGCTACGCAGCCGCGCAGGAACGCCCCGAGTGGTTTATGCCCCGGCACCGCATTCAATTATTGCCGCTGTTGTCGGATCGTCATGACCGCATTCGGCTGAATATCGCGAGAACGTTCAGCAGCCTCTCCGCCCATGGGGACCAGGGCATGGCCGCAGCCGTGCATGAAATTGCGAAAAAGCTGAGCATGGAAGTATGGCAGACGGAGGGTGAGGCGAGCGCTCAGCGGGAATTAAGCGCGGCGCTGGCCGCCATCTTCGACGACTTATGCCAGCAGGTGGAGAATTTGCAGCGGCGGGTCCAATGGCTGGATGCCAAGCGCAAGTCACTGCTCAATTCTATTGAGAACCAGGCGCTCCGAATCGGAGAGGAGATCCACCACGAAATCCTCAACACGCGATGCGGCTATCTGGCGACGTCCATTGACGAAGAGAGCTATGGCGAAGCCCGGCGCGACCTCGAAGAACTGGTGGCCGATCTCCGACGGATCATGAGCAATTTATATCCGAAAGATCTTGAAGCGGAGGGGTTCTTGTCTACCATCCGGAAGCGGCTGGAGGATGCGAAGAGTCTCATCCGGCGGCGAATACCGGGGTTTACGGCCGTCTTTGATTGCGCCGACGGGATTACGGATGAGCAGATCGCGAACCGGCTCGGCCGTCCAGAGCATCTCGTCCTGCTCTACCGGATCGTTCTGGAGGCGATCATCAACGCGCGCAAACACGCGCACGGGACGTCTATCGGCGTGATCGTCTATCGCCCCGCGCCGGACGGCATCGATATCGCCGTCAGTGACGATGGCGGCGGCAACGGCGGACCGTACCAGGAGCACGTCGGCCTTGCGTTGATGCGTCTTCGCGCCGAGGAGATCGGGGCCGTGATCGAATACCGGAAGACCTCGCCGAAAGGCGGCACGACCGTGGTCATTCATTTGCCGCAGCCGCACGAGGAGACGGGCTCATGATAAGACGCGCCGACCGGGGCGCCTCGGAGGCGCTCAAGATCCTCATCGCGGATGATAATGCGGAGGCCGTCGATCAGTTTGCGATGTGGGTCCTGGAGCGATGGCCGCAAGCAGAGGTGCACAAAGCGCTGACGCCCGGCGAAGCGGTTCGAGAGGCCATCGATCACGCCATCGAGAATCTCGTGCTCGATCTGGATTTCGGCACGCAACAGGAATCCGGCGTCGTCGTCGCCAGAAAAATCCTGGAGGCGAGGCGCGGCGAGCCGTTGTTACGGACCCGCATTCTCTTTCGAACGGTCCATGCGGGCGATCCCGGCTATCTTCAGCAGGTGGAGAAGCTGATCACCGATCAGACCCAACGACCCGACGTCTGGGGATTCCTGGATAAAGGAGCGGTTCCCAAACGGCTGGCCCAGAATGCGGTCGAGCAGGTGTTTCTGTATGAGGTGTCGTTCACCGACATCTTCGCGCAGCGGTTGAAGGACTCACCATCGAAGGAATTCAGCAACCTGGAGTTTACGGTGCTCATTTACCTGTGTCTGGGCGTCACCAACGACGGAGTCGGGTGGCTCATCGGCGCGTCGCGACAAAGCGTTGAGCGGATCGTGACGGAATTGTATCGAAAACTGACGATCCCGACCCGGCGGGACGCGCCTCACGCCGTGCCGGCCCTGCTGGAGAGTCGGACGCGCCTCTTCTATGAAGCGGTCACGCGCGGGTTGGTGAATCCGCATCTGCTCAGAGAGGAGGACGCGGCCATGAGGAAATTGGCAACGACACAGACTCCGCGGATGGGCCAACTCTACATTCAACGCGAGTGGTTGGATCCGGAACGCCCATCTCGTCAATCTGCCTGATGTAACCTTCCCTTTTCCCCCGTTTCTTCCTCGCTCCCCCCGTAGCGCCCCACTTAAAAGAAGAGTTGTTTCACCTGTTCTTCACCAAAGGGCTGACCATGCCTATGAACGGCGGACGGCAACGGCCATCGCTTGCCTTGGGGAAGGTCGATTACGATATTGAACGTGAAGCGCTATGGTGCCAGACTACTTGAAACCCCTTGTCGTACTGGCGTATCATTGCGCGTTCAGGAGGAGAATTTCCGGAACCATCGCCATCAAGAAGCTGGACGGGTTTTCAGGGCACACTTTGGGCACACTTGAGGAAATTGAAACGGGCCGCACTCCACGGCACGACGAAAACAGTAGGAAAATCAAGTCGCCGGAATAGGTCGGGGCGTAGCGCAGCCCGGTAGCGCACTCTCTAATTTCCCGCAGGGAAATTAGACCCCGAAGCGCAGCTGAGGGGCCATGATTTTTGTTTCCATCGCCGTATACGTTCTTAGGAACCACTTGCGGCTGTAGTAGGATGCAGTAGGCTGCAGTACCGGCATACTTTAGGCATACCTGGCTGGGGCACCCCAGCAACGTTGTGATCAATCAGACAGTCAATCGATTCGGAACCGATAGCCTACGCCGAGCTCTGTCAGAAAATAGCGGGGGTGCGCCGGTTTGGCCTCCAACTTATTTCGCAAGTGTTGCATGTAGACCCGCACATAGTGGGCTTCATCCACGCGGAGGGGACCCCATACTTCCTTCAGCAATTGGCGGTAAGTGAGCACTTTGCCGGCGTGCCGCACGAGGATGGTGAGTAATTTGTATTCAATCGGGGTCAAGCTGACCTCTTTCCCCGACACGAAGACTTGTCTGCGCTCAAGGTCGACCCGTAAGGTGCCGGCGGTGAAGACGGGATCTCCGGTATCCCCCGGTGCCCGTGCCGCGTGCCTGAGCACCACGCGCATTCGCGCCAGCAGCTCATTGACCCCAAATGGTTTGGTCACATAATCATCGGCGCCGAGATCCAGCGCCTCGACTTTAATCTGCTCCTGATCTCTGGCCGAAAGCACGATGATGGGGACCGCGGCCAATTTCCGCAACCGTTGGATCATGTCCAGACCATCCAAATCGGGCAGGCCAAGATCGAGCAGAATGAGATCCGGATTTCGGGCTGCTGCCTGCGTCAGACCCTCCTGGCCCGTGAGTGCCTCATACAGGCGATAGCCGTATTGCGGCAGTGTTGTTCGAAGGAAACGCCGAATCTCGGGTTCATCCTCGATGATGAGGACGCTGGCTTCATGTATCGGCATGTCGGTGACCGTCCCCCTCGGGTTCAATTCTAGGCGGGCTTCCTTCCAGCGGGAGAGTGAAACGGAACACCGCACCGCCCCCGGGTCGATTCTCCGCCCAGATGCGCCCGCCGTGCGCGTCGATGATCCCCCGGCAGATGGTCAACCCCAACCCCACGCCGCCCTCGCGCGCTGGGTCGGCCCGATAGAATTTGTCGAAGATCCGTTCTTCGTCGCCGGCCGGAATGCCGGGTCCCCGGTCGGCAATCTCGACGAGCAGCGTGTGGCCGGAAACCGATGCGGTCAGCTCGATAGCGGTGGCGGGCGGCGCGTATTTCAACGTGTTGTCGAAGAGATTCATCAACACCTGCTCCATCAGGACGCCGTCGAGATGGACCAGGGGCAGCTCCGGGGGAAAGCGGGTTTCGATCGTGCGGTCGCCCAGTTTACCCTCGAACCGGCCGAGCGCCGCGCCGACGATCTCCTCGAATGGGTGCCACTCCTTTTTCAGGCGCGACGCGCCGGCTTCGAGCCGCATCATCTCCAGTAGATTTTTGACCAGCCGCTCCAGGCGGTTGGCCTCATCGCTGATCGCTTGAGCGAGTTCGCGGCGGGCAGTCGGGGCCAATGGCTCTTTTCCTTCGAGCAGGCTGCTGGCCGCGCCGGTGATCGTCGCCAGCGGCGTGCGCAGATCGTGCGACACCGAACTCAGGATGGCATTGCGCGTCCGTTCCGTTTCGGCCGCCACGTGGGCCTGCTGCGCTTCCGCGGCCAGGAGCGTGCGGCCGGTCGCGAGGGCGATTTGATTCGTCAGCATCTCGAGCAGATGAATCTGATCCGGATCGAGCAGATAGCCCTTCTGCGCATGCCGGATGGCCAGCACGCCGATCGGCCCCTTGACGCCGATGAGCGGCAGATAGAGCGCGCTCGCGCCGGGGAGCGTGTTGGTGCCGGCGCCGGCCCGTTCGCCGTGATCGAAGACCCACTGGACAATCCCGGATTCCTTGGGGTCGAATTCGAACCGTCGATGCGGCTCGTGGTGGAGCGCGAGACTGCCCTCCGCATCGGCGATGAACGCGGCAACCTGGCCGCCGAAGATCTCGGTCACGTGCTGCAGGGCCACCCGGACCACGTTCTCCAGTCCCCGTTGCATAGCGAGGTCGCGGCTCAGCGCGTAGAGCAGGGCTGTGCGCCGCTCGTTGTCCCTCGCGAGCTCCGCTTGCTGTCGGGCGCGGACGGTAAAGTTGCTGATGAGCAGCGCCACCGCCAGCATCACGGCGAACGTGAGCAGATATTGCACGGCAGCGACGTCGAAGGTAAAACGGGGGTCGACGAAGAAGAAGTCAAAGGCCGCCACGCTGAGAAAGGAGGCCAGAATGGAGGGGCCCCGTCCGTAGCGGGTGGCGATCACGACCACGCCCAATAAATAGACCATAATCAGGTTCGCGATATCGAAGTAAGGGGCCATGAGCCAGGCGACGGCCGTGCACAAGACGACACCGGCCGTCGAGAGCGCATAGGTCGGCCACCGGTTTGTGCGCGCCAATGCCGGGGTGATCAACGGACGGCTTTCTCCCGCCTCGCCGGTAATGACATAGACGTCAATCTCGCCGCTGTTCCGAACCAGTTCGGCCACGACCGAGCCGAACACCCATTCCTTCCAGCGGGCGCGGACCGGTTTGCCGATGATGATCTTCGTCACGTTGCGGCTCCTGGCGTAGGCCAGAATCTCCTGGGCGACGTGCTCCCCGGCCACGGTGGCCGTCTCGGCGCCCAATTCCTCGGCGAGCCGGAGCGTCTGGTTGACCCGTTCCCGGTCGGCGTCGGCCAGCCGCAGGTGGCGGGGCGTCTGGACGTAGACCGCGAGCCACTTCGCGTGCAGACCGGCCGCCATCCGGCGGGCCGCCCGGACCAGCCGCGGGCCGCGCGGCTTCATGTTGACGCAGACCATGATCGTCTCCGCCGCCGGCCAGGTGCGCTGCACGGCGTGGTCGCGCCGATAACTCTCCATCTGCTGATCGACCCGCTCGGCCGTCCGGCGCAGGGCCATCTCCCTGAGCGCGATCAGATTCCCCTTGCGGAAGAAATTCTCGATGGCCCGCTGGGCCTGCTCCGGCACGTAGACCTTCCCTTCCCTGAGGCGTTGAAGGAGGTCGTCCGGCGGCAGATCGATCAATTCGACGTCATCGGCCTGCTCCATGACGGAATCGGGCACTGTTTCGCCGATCCGGACGCCGGTGATCTGGGTGACGACGTCGTTGAGGCTTTCGAGATGCTGGACGTTCACCGTCGTGTAGACATGGATGCCGGCGTTCAGGAGCTCGACGACGTCCTGCCAGCGCTTGGGGTGGCGCGAACCCGGGGCGTTCGTGTGGGCCAGCTCATCCATCAGGATGAGCTGGGGGCGGCGGGTCAGCGCCGCATCAAGATCGAACTCGCGCAGGGTGGCGTGCTGATATTCAACCAGGCGGGGGGGCAGAATCTCGAGTCCTTTGACCAGGGCTTCCGTCTCCGTGCGGCCGTGGGTTTCGACCCAGCCGACGATCACATCCACCCTGTCTTCGAGCTGTTCGTGGGCGGCTTCCAGCATGGCGTAGGTTTTCCCCACGCCGGCCGTGGCGCCGAAGAAGATTTTGAGTTTGCCCCGCGCCTGCCGGGCCTCTTCTTCCTGGGCCAGTTTCAGCAGCTCTTCCGGTTTGGGCCGTCGATCTGGCATCGGGGCATCCAGCCTCAGGGTTCAGTCTACGCTATTTGGCTTCGGTGGGGAAAGTGGGCGCGGCCTAACGGGCGGCGTCCAGGGCAAGGTTGAGAAGCAAAACGTTCACGCGTGGCTCGCCGAGGAAGCCGAACTGACGCCCCTCGGTCTGCTGCTCCACCAGGCGGCGGATCGCCTCTTCATTCAAGCCGCGCGCGCGGGCCACCCGTCGGACTTGATAATCGGCCGCGGCGGGGCTGATGTGTGGGTCCAGTCCGCTGCCGGAGGCGGTGACCAGATCGACCGGTACCGGTGCCGTGTTGTCGGGATCGGCCGCTTTGAGTGCGGCGATCCGATCCTTCACGGCCGTGGTCAGCGCGTCGTTGGTCGGGCCGAGATTCGAGCCCGATGACGCCGCGGCATTGTACGGAAACGGCCCGGTGGCCGACGGTCGTCCCCAGAAATATTTGGGGTCGTCAAACGGCTGGCCGATCAGCGCGGAACCGGCGGGTTGGTCGCTCGGACCGCCATGTTTCACGATCAGGCTTCCGTTCGCCTGTCGGGGCAAGAGGAGTTGGGCCACGCCCGTCACGGCGAGAGGATACAGCACGCCGGTGAGTATCGTGAGAAGGCCCAGAGAAACGAACGCGGCTCGCAGATGGGTCGTCATGAGATCCTCCTTAGGCTAAATGAAGCGCAACCAGCAACAGATCGATCAACTTGATCCCGACGAACGGGACGATGATCCCGCCCACGCCGTAGATCCATAAATGGCGCTTGAGCAGGGAGGCGGCGCCGATCGGCAGGTACCGGATGCCCCGCAGCGCCAGCGGCACCAGGGCGAGGATGACCAGCGCGTTGAAGATCACGGCCGACAGGACCGCGCTTTCCGGCGTCGCCAGCCCCATGATGTTCAGAACGGCCAGGGCCGGGTAGGTGGTGACGAAGGCCGCCGGGATGATGGCGAAATATTTGGCGACGTCGTTGGCAATGCTGAACGTGGTGAGCGCGCCCCGCGTCATCAGCAACTGTTTGCCGATGGAGACGACCTCGATCAGCTTGGTCGGGTTGGAGTCGAGATCGACCAGATTGCCCGCCTCTTTTGCGGCCTGCGTGCCGGTGTTCATCGCCACTGCCACGTCGGCCTGCGCCAGCGCCGGCGCGTCGTTGGTGCCGTCGCCGGTCATGGCCACCAGCCGCCCCCCCGCCTGCAGCTTGCGGATGAGCGCGAGCTTGGCTTCCGGCGTGGCCTGGGCCAGAAAATCATCCACGCCCGATTCAGCCGCCACGGCGGCCGCCGTGAGGGGATTGTCTCCCGTGATCATGACGGTTTTGATCCCCATCCGTCGCAGTTCGGCAAAACGTTCTTTGATTCCGCCTTTGATGATGTCTTTGAGGTAAATGACGCCCAGGACATTGACCCCCTCCGCCACGACCAGCGGCGTGCCGCCCTGTTTGGCGACGGTCTCGACCGCCGCGCGCACATCCGGCGGGAACTGTCCGCCCCGTTCCTTGACGAACGCTTCGATCGCTTCGGCCGCCCCCTTTCGAATCTGACGTCCATCCAGATTCACCCCGCTCATGCGCGTCTGCGCGGAGAACGGGATGAAGGTCGCCCCCAGTTCATGAATGTGCCGCTCGCGCAGCTGGTAGCGTTCCTTCGCCAGGACGACAATGCTCCGCCCCTCGGGGGTTTCATCGGAGAGTGACGCCAGTTGCGCCGCATCCCCCAGCCGGTCGAAGCTCACGCCCTGCGCGGGGATGAACTCGGTGGCCTGGCGATTACCCAGCGTGATCGTGCCGGTTTTGTCGAGCAGGAGCACATCGACGTCGCCCGCCGCTTCCACCGCGCGGCCGGACATGGCGATGACGTTGGCCTGCACCATCCGGTCCATGCCGGCAATGCCGATGGCGGAGAGCAGCCCGCCGATCGTCGTGGGGATCAGACAGACCAGCAGCGCGACGAGAACCGTGACGGTCACCGGCGCGCCGAGTTTGACGGCGGCGACGCTGTAGAGCGAGTAGGGGAGCAACGTGACGGTCGCCAGGAGGAAGATCACGGTCAGGGCCGCGAGGAGGATGTTCAGCGCGATCTCGTTGGGCGTCTTTTGCCGCTTCGCCCCTTCGACCAGTGAAATCATCCGGTCCAGGAAGGTCTCTCCGGGATCGGTGGTGATCCGGACCACCAGCCAGTCGGAAATCACCCGCGTGCCGCCGGTCACGGCGCTCCGGTCGCCGCTTTCCCGGATCACCGGCGCGCTCTCGCCGGTAATGGCGCTTTCATCGACCGAGGCGACGCCCTCGATCACGTCGCCGTCGGCCGGAATCGTGTCGCCGGTCTGCACCAGGACGACGTCGCCCTTCTTGAGCAACCCGCCTGCCACCAGCGTGAAATTCAACCCGTATTTCGGTTGCGGCAGCTTCTTTGCGGTCAGTTCGCGCCGCGATTTGCGCAGGGCGTCGGCCTGCGCCTTGCCTCTCCCCTCCGCCATCGCTTCGGCGAAATTGGCGAAGAGGACGGTAAACCAGAGCCAGAGCGCGATCTGAAGGATGAACCCCGCCGGGGCTTCGCCATGACCCACCAGCGCCTGCGCAAAGAGGAGCGTGGTCAGGAGGCTGCCTACATAGACCACGAACATCACCGGATTGCGGAGCTGATGGACGGGATTCAATTTTTTGAATGATTCAATGACAGCCTGACGGATGATGGTCGGATCGAATAACCGATGTTTTTTCGCATGTGCCATGAGAGCTCCTTGTGTGCCAGAGAGTTACTGACCTGTCATTTATCTGTGGGGGCCCGTGCGGGAGCGATACAGCGTCCTCCGATGCCCCCACGCCCCGGCCCCTATCGTCCTATGCTATGGATGGACCCCTTGTATCATGACGATCTGTTCGACGATCGGCCCCAGCGCGAGGGCGGGGATGAAGGTCAAGGCCCCGACCAGGACGACCGTGCCGATCAGCAGGACGATAAAGAGCGGCGTGTGGGTGGGCAGCGTGCCCAAGCCGGCCGGGACGGCTTTTTTGCGCGCCAGCGATCCCGCCAGCGCCAGCGTGGGAATGATCCACCAGAAACGCGCGACCAACATCGCGACCCCTCCGGTGAGATTGTAGAACGGCGTGTTCGCGCCAAAACCTGCAAACGCGCTGCCGTTGTTGTTTCCCATCGAACTGTAGGCGTACAGAATTTCGCTGAAGCCATGTGGGCCGGGATTGAAGATGCTCGCCCTGCCGGTTGCAGTCACCGATGCCACAGCAGTAAGCCCCAGCACGATGATCGGCATGATCAGGATCAGCAGCGAGGCCATCTTCATCTCATACGCCTCGATCTTCTTGCCGAGATATTCCGGCGTCCGGCCGACCATCAAACCGGCGACAAAGACGGCAATGATCGCAAAGACCAGCATGCCATAGAGGCCCGAGCCAACGCCGCCGAAGATTACCTCGCCAAATTGCATCAAAAAGAGCGGCACGAGTCCGCCCAGCGGCGTATAGGAATCATGCATCGAATTGACCGAGCCGTTGGAGGCGGCGGTGGTGGCCGAAGCCCAGAGGACCGAGTTGGCAAGGCCGAACCGAACCTCTTTGCCTTCCATGTTGCCGCCGGGCTGCACATTACTAAGCGTCTGATCCACTCCCATCTTGGCTATTAATGGATTGCCCGCCGACTCCGCCCAGTATGCGCCCCACACGAACACAACCAACACGATCGTCATCGCCGCAAGAATGGCCCAACCCTGCCGTGTATCGCCGACCATCTTGCCGAAGGTGTAGCAGAGGGCGGCCGGGATCAGGAGAATGGCCAGCAGTTCCAGAAAATTTGAGAACGGCGTCGGGTTCTCAAACGGATGGGCGGAGTTAACGTTGAAAAAGCCGCCGCCGTTCGTGCCGAGCTGCTTGATGGCGACCTGGGATGCGGCTGGACCCAGCGCCAGCACCTGCTCGGTCACCGTCACTTTTTCAGTTTTGGGTTGGCCTTTTTCATCCAGCACCGGTTGGCCGCTGGCGTCCGAGACGGGCTGGTCATAACTCACCGGTTGGAGCAACTTGACTTTTTGGTAGTCGCTGAAGGTCTGAACCATCCCCTGGGAGACGAGAACCAACGAAAAGATGACCGAAAGGGGCAGGAGAATATAGAGCGTGGTGCGGACCAGGTCGACCCAGAAATTGCCGATCGTCTCCGCGCTCTTCCGTGCCAGGCCCCGGATCAGGGCGACCAGCACGGCCATTCCCGTGGCGGCCGAGACAAAATTCTGCACCGTTAACCCGAGCATCTGTGTCAGGTAGCTCATGGTCGTTTCGCCGCCGTAGGCCTGCCAGTTCGTGTTGGTGACAAAACTGGTGGCTGTATTGAACGCCAGCTCAGGCGGCACGGCGCCGAAGCCCGCAGGATTCAACGGCAGATAACCCTGAAGCCGTTGCAACGCATAGAGGAACAAGAAACCCGCTGCGCTGAACAACAGCGTCGCCATGCCGTATTCTTTCCACCCCATCTCGTTCTGCTCGCGAATTCCGCAAAGCCGGTAGATGGCCCGCTCCACCGAGCCGAGGAGGCGATCCAGCCAGATCGGCTGTCCCTCATAGACCCGCGCCATGTACCCGCCCAGCGGCTTGGCCAGCGCCAGCAGGGCGACGAGATAGAAGCTGATTTGCAGCCATCCGTTGGTCGTCATGAGAAGAGCTCCGGTTTGAGCAGCGCGATCATTAAATAGATGAGCAGCCCCAATGCGAGAATGCCGCCGACCATGTAGAATCCGGTCATGTCATCATCTCCTTACAGCCGTTCCAGCGCCGTGAAGAGCCAGACAGAGAGCACGAAGAACAGTCCGGCCAAGCCGAGTGAGAGGATATCCATCGTCATCCCTCCTGTGAAACTGTGATCAGCCTAGCACCGGGGGTATCAAAACGGTGTAAAAATAGTGTTCTGTGTCATCAAGAACATGTAAAAAGTGACTATAAAACGGCCGGTACCGGACGACTTGAAACCACTCGTCGCGTTGGCGTATCATGCGGCGTCCGGATCAGGTCGGGGCATCGCGCAGCCCGGTAGCGCACTCCCTTGGGGTTGGAAAAACGATCGTCGAGGAAAAACGCCACCCTCGATAGTTTGCGGCTGTAGTGGGGTGCAGTAGGATGCAGTACCGGCCCACTTTTGGCCCACTCGGTCCGCTGGGGCCGCTCCCGTGAATCCCGCCTCATGAGCCCCATGACTTCTTGACAGGCAAGGCGTGCTCGTGTAGAATTACGAATGTAATAAATTGCCATAATGATTATATTCGACTCGTCAACCCTGATCTTGTTGGCTCGCGCCGAACTCTTGGAGCCATTCATGGACGCGGTGAATGAACCGATCGTGATTCCTAAAGCCGTTGAGCGCGAATCCTGCGAAGAAAAGGCCTCGTGGGATGCGCTGGTGATTCAACGGGCGATACGGGAAAAGCGCATCACGGTGAAAACGCTCAAGGCGGCGAAGCTCTTTCAGAAAGTGCGGCAAGACTTTGGTTTGGGACAGGGGGAAGGGGAGGCCATTGCCTTGGCTTCCACGGAGAAGGGGGCCGTGCTGGCCACGGATGATCGGCGCGCCATTCTGGCCTGCAGGCTGCTGAAAATTCCCTATACGACCGCCATCGGCATTCTGATTCGGATGTATCAGAAAGGGATCATGAGCAAAGATGCGGCCTCTGTGAAGCTGGACGCCCTGGGAAAACTTGGGCGTTATCGTCGGGAACTCTTGTTGGATGCGAAAGCCAAGTTGGAGGTGAGGTAAATGCCGAAAACCGTGAGTCTGCGGATGGATGAAGAAAACTACGCGTTCTTAAAGCAATGGGCCAAGGCTGAAAAGGAAGACCTCTCCAAGGCCGTGCGGGAAGTCGTTGATAAGGGGCGGGTCATGCTCGCGATAGAGAAATACAAGGCCGGTGAAGCCTCCCTGGGTCGTGCCGCCGAGATCGCGGGCGTGTCCGTCGGACAGATGATCACCGTCCTGGCGGAGTACGGCATCGACAGCAACCTTGAGAAGGAGGACTATCTGAAGGGATTCGAGCACCTCAAGGAAGTGTGGTGATTGGGGCAACGGTGGCACGACGCGCACAAGAGTGGAATGAAGGGCTGGCCAGTGATCTTCGGGATCCCGCTTTTGCCAGGGCCTTTATTCAGGCGGCACTGGATGAAGGGCTGCCGATCCAGGTGGTGCTGGGCAAAATCATCCGCACCTACGGCGTCAAGGAATTTTCCAAGCGGGTCAAGATTCCCGGCCCCAATTTGCTACGGGCCATTCATCCCAAACATAACCCGACCCAAGAAACATTGAATCGTCTGCTGCGACCGTTTGGATTGAGGCTCTCCGTCAACCTGATTGAGGCCAAATCGAGAAAATCTGCGGCGTGATCGAACACGCGGCATTCAAAATGTTCTCCGCCCCTAATTCTTATTGAAGTGGCTATATTCCCGGCTGAAACCGCCATGCAGCCGATGGCCGTCAGCAGCATCGCAATCACCCCAAGTGTTTTTATCATGGGAAATTCCATGGCTTGACTTCCTTTCTTCTCCATGACCAGGCCCGTTCATCCGGTCACGGTTGTTCTTTCGAAGCAGGTTTAAACCAGGCAGGAGCTATTCCTCCCTGCTTTACCCATCCTGATTCCTGCATCCAATCACAATAGAGCACTCTTTGCCAAAGCCGGTTGTCTGGCGGATCCCACCGACAACTCGGACTGCGCTCGTCATACCGCTGTACGATACGAGTTGCGATATTGAGCAGGCCGACATCCCCTTTTTGGGGCCGCCGACCTGCAACAAATTCAACGATATCGCCCTGCTTTACTTCCAACCCACTTGGCACGTAGAGAATGGGGGCCGAGACCCTTTCATTGGGACCACCGCAACAGTAGATTCGCACAAATACAAGGCTCCCATCCTTGATGTCGGAATCCTTAATGCCCGCGGCGAGAAGCGCGGCGTATGTTGGTTTACTTTCGTCCTTCAAAACATCGCTACGATGAAACACTACCATTGCCTCGCCAAGGTGCAAAGAATTCGCCGGGACTTCATCATATTGTATCCGTAGGATCGAGGCGCAGGAGACGATCAGAAGACAGCCCATTAAAGCACACAAACCGATCATATTCTTCATGATTCCCTCCATCATCGCTGATACGTGTTTTCAAACGTCTACTTTCTTTTTGTTAAACGCAAAATATATTATCATGAATAGATGGGTGGGAATATGATATTGGCCAAGCTTCAGTTTGATTGTGGACAATGATCAAGCAACCGGGCGAGAGCAACATGTTTTTTGTACCAATGACCTGCCCCCGAACCTCTGGCCATTCCAAACGAGAGGATTTTGGTGAGAAGGTTTCTGACCCTCTTCCCGAACAGGCGGGGCTCATTGCTCCGAAAATCTATCACCAGGCTGAATGAAGGTCCGCCTTGGGGGGAAGGAAACCGGACTCCAGCGCCATCCGAGCGGTTCTTCAGGCCGACTTGAAACCCCTCGTCGGGTTGGCGTATCATGCGGCGTCCGGATCAGGTCGGGGCGTCGCGCAGTCGGGTAGCGCACTCCCTTGGAATCTACAAAAATGCTCGTCGGGAGAAATTCCTCCCCTCGACAGGTGGCCGCTGTAATGGGCTGCAGTCGGCTCCAGACCGGGCACACTTTGGGCACACCTGGGGAACTGAGTACGGACGGCGAGCAAGGGCACGACGAAAACCGTAGGAAAAACAATACCGGAACAAGATCGGGGCGTAGCGCAGCCCGGTAGCGCACTCCCTTGGGGTGGGAGGGGTCGCAGGTTCAAATCCTGTCGCCCCGATACTTATTGTATACTGGCGGTGCCCCATACCGACAGGATTTGTCATGAAGGTAGCACTGGCGTGCGGCATTATATCCGCACCATTGGCATAAGATGCCAACGGTGCGGGGCATGTTCAAACCTGTCGCACCCCAGGTACTTTTCGTAGACTGTCGGGGTCCAAAACCGACAGGATTTGCCATGAAGGTAGCACTGGCGTGCGGCATTAAATCTGCACCGTTGGCATGAAACGCCAACCGGTGCAGGGGCATGGTCGAATCCTATCGTACGCGGTTTAGTGTGTAAACCATCGGTGCCCCGAGCCGACGGATTTGCCCCGAGCGGAAGGCGCTGGCGCGCATTATTTTTTATTCTGCGCCGTTGGCGCAGCGGCGGGGTCGAATCCTGTCGTCCCGACCAGTTTTTAGCAAAGCAAAAACTGGTCGATCCCGAGCGCAAGCGAGGAACGATGATTTTTGTTTCAATCACCGTATCACGTTGCAAGATCATGGTTGTGGCTGTAACCGAGAGCAGCCTACCCGAACCGCCGAAAGCGGAGAAGAGCCGAAAACTATTTTTGAGTTTCCAGCGGTGATTCAAAAGAAACGGGTGAAACCTAAAGCTCCCTAGAAGAATTGGTCCGGCATAGAACGGAGTGGGATATGGCTGATGATAATCTGGTCAAGTCCACGGCAGAAGTGGTTAAAGCAGTTGTCGACAAAGTGCCAGTGTACCAAGATGTTCTGCAGCCGGCAGCCAAAGAGGTTGGCAAGGCTCTCAGCACCGTTGCCAAAACCATACACATTGCACTCGCCCCACTTAGTGCATTGGTATGGGGATACGATCAGATTTCCGAATATTTGACTCAAAGGTTGTCCGAGCTTTTGCACGACATTCCACCTGATCGGATTGCAACTCCACCAGCAAACATAGCAGGTCCTGCGCTTCAAGCTCTACGTTTTACAGCTTCAGAGCCAGATCTGCGTGAGATGTTTGCCCGATTACTTGCTGCATCAATGGATACGGCAACTCAAACAACGGTACATCCAGCATTTGTTGAAACGATCAAGCAGCTTAGTGCTGATGAAGCGCGTATTCTCTCATTGATGGCTAAAACACGGTATCACCCACAACCCCTTGTGACGCTTAATATAAGGACGACTCCGCCGTTTTTCCCTGAGACTGGGCAAATGGATATCCACCGGAATCTTACTCTTGTATCACTGCGCGCTGGAGTAATTTCCCCGGCTCTTGAGTCCAGTTACTTTGATAATCTCTCACGCCTTGGTCTGATTCTCGTTAAGCCTTCAGTAGAATTGCTCAAATCGGATTTGTATAAGGAATATGATGATCATCCTGAAGTAAAAAAGCACCTGGATCGGAAAACTCCAGGCATTACCCCTGTTGTGCGTCGTGGCAGTTTCGAATTTAGCGATTTTGGACAGCAGTTTGTTAATGTATGTATCTCTCCAAAGGTGTCTAACTGACCACTTGTACCTCTTGTAACAACTGCACAAATCAGTCCTGTGGTTTCTGATGTCAACGATTCCTGTACTACGGTTTCTTCCTGAGCCGATGAGGAACGCCCTCTCGGAAGCCGCCGCTTCAATGGTTTCGATTAATGCGGCGGCTGAGAGCGGAGGGCTGGCGAGCACCGTAAGCGCAGCCAGGCCCGTGCCGACGAACCAACCAGGGGCAGAGGCCATATCCCCCCCTTCTTGCTATCCTCCCCCCCCCGTCGACTACAATAACCCGTCAATGTCGACGATCAAACCCAAAATCCTTGTCACGAACGATGACGCCGTCCATGCGCCGGGGCTGCACAAGCTCGCGGCGCGCCTGAGACGCGGACAGTTCTCCCGGGTTTCATTGACGCACTACCGCAAAGCTGTTATCATCCCGATGGCATTTCTATAGCTCTGTGAGCAGCCCAAGTGTTTGTACAGAAAGACAAAGAACATGATTCTTATCACAACGATTCACGGATGTTCAGTACGGTTAACACAGGAACGATGGAGTCATATCACTCAAAGGCATCCAGAGCTGATCAACCAGAAAGACAAGGTATGCAGTACTGTCAGCGATCCCGATCTGGTTCAGGGGGGTGATTTTGGGGAGCTGTTGGCGTGTAAATTCTTTGCAAAGACGCCGCTTACTTCAAAATATCTTGTGGTCGTATTCAAAGAAATCGAAGAGACGGACGGTTTCGTGCTGACCGCTTATTTTGCACGAAAGCCGTCCGAGCGAAGGAGGATCGTATGGAAGCCGTCAAAATCTTAGAAAAAGAAGAAAATCTTAACTGGGATTACGATGAAGAAGCCGATGTGTTGTATATCAGCATCGGCAAGCCGCGCAAGGCGTTGGGGGCGGATATCGGTGATGGAGCCATCGTCCGTTATGTGGAAAAGACCGGTGAAGTCGTCGGGCTGACCCTCATCGGCATCAAAGAAAAACTGTTAAAAGAGTTCCGCAAGAGGTAATCAGAAGATTTGCCGGCGCTAACGGAAAAGGATGCTCCAGCCGAGGAGAATCTCCGTGGTCTGCGATATGTGCGGTAAAACAGGCGTGCGCATCAGGCGTGTCACCCGAAGTTATGGCAAAGGCGCAAATTTGCTGGTTGTGGAGAATGTTCCTGTGATCAATTGCCCGCATTGCGGGGAAAGCTACCTCACGGCAGAGACGCTTCATGAGATCGAGCGCATCAAACTTCACCACCGGAATCTTGCTGTGAAGCGCCACGTAGCCGTCGCGAACTTTGCATGATTGCCATCATGGTGGCGGGAAACGACTCCGCGCAATAAAGCGGTTTCCGCCAAGATCGGT
>JACQCE010000057.1 GCA_016201765.1 Nitrospirota bacterium | reverse complement strand
CTCATCACTCATCACTCGTCACTTGTCACTTGTCACTCGTCACTCGTCACTCGTCACTCGACCGTGACACTCTTCGCCAGATTCCTCGGCTGATCCACGTCACACCCCCGCAGAATCGCCACATGATACGCCAGCAGTTGCAACGGCACGACGTACAGAATCGGCGCCAGCAACGGATGCACGTCGGGCAGCGCAATCACCTCATCGGCTTTCGACGCAATCGCCGTATCGCCCTCCGTCACCAGCGCGATGACGATGCCGTCCCGCGCCTTCACCTCCATCATGTTGCTCAACATCTTTTCGTAGACGCGGTCCTTGGGCATCATCACCACCAGCGGCATCTGCGGGTCGATGAGCGCGATGGGGCCGTGCTTCATCTCGCCGGCGGGATAGCCTTCGGCATGGATGTAGGAGATTTCCTTCAGCTTGAGCGCGCCCTCGAGCGCGATGGGATAGAGCGTCCCACGCCCCAGATAGAGCATATGCAGGTACGTGGAGAACCGCCGGGCGATCGCCGCAACGGCGTCGTCCTGGCGGAGCGCCTGTTCAACCAGTTGCGGCAGCCGGATCATCGCCTCCGCCACCTCCCGCCGCACATCGGGCGACAACCGGCCGTTGGCCTGGCCGAGCCACAACCCCAGCAACAGCAGCGCGGCGACCTGCGCGGTAAAAGCCTTGGTCGAGGCGACGCCGATCTCCGGCCCCGCGTGGGTGTAGATCACGCCGTCCGCCTCACGGGCCAGCGTGCTGCCGACGACATTGCAAATCGCCAGCGTGGTGGCGCCTTTCTTCTTCGCCTCGCGCAGGCCGGCCAGCGTGTCGGCCGTCTCGCCCGACTGGGAGATCGCCACGACCAGGTCGCCGTCACCAACGATCGGGTTGCGATAGCGGTACTCCGACCCGATCTCAACCGACACCGGCAAACGGGCCAGTTCCTCGATCAGATAGCGGCCGACCAGTCCCGCGTGCCAGGAGGTGCCGCAGGCCAGGAGTGTGAGCCGGGACAACCGGCTGACCTGCGACGGCATCAGTCCCAGCTCCGGCAGCGTGACCTCTTCGGTCGCCAGCGACAACCGCCCGCGGATCGTATCGGTCAGCGCCCGCGGTTGCTCGTGGATTTCCTTGAGCATGAAATGTTTGAACCCGCCCTTTTCCGCCATCGCCAGGTTCCAGTCAACCGTGGTGACGGCGCGCTCCTTCGGCCGCCCCTCCAGATCGGTGACGGTCACCTGCGACGCGCCGCCGGCCGAGAGCACCGCCATCTCTTCGTCCTCCAGAAAGATCATCCGGCGGGTATGCGCCAACAGCGGGGGAATGTCCGAGGCGGCCATCACGCCGTCGGCGCTCAGACCGATCACGAGCGGACAGCCATGCCGCGCGGCGATCAACAGATCGGGTTCCTTCTCCGACACCGCGCAGATGGCGTAGGCGCCGCGCAGTTGCTTGAGCGCACGGCGGGCCGCTTCGCGGAACGGGTGGCCCTGCACCGTCTCCTGGTGGATCAGATGGACGATCACTTCCGTATCGGTTTCGGAGGTGAAGACCGCCCCCTTCTTCTGCAGCGCCGCCTTCAACTCCAGATAATTTTCGATGATGCCGTTGTGCACAACGGCGATGCCGCCGGCCGTGTGGGGATGGGCGTTCTCCTCGGAGGGCCGGCCGTGCGTCGCCCAGCGGGTGTGGCCGATGCCGATTGTGCCGGTGTATTGCTTGCCCTGCAGGGCCGCTTCAAGATTGCCCAGCTTGCCGACGGCGCGTGTGACGCTCAACTGCCCCGCCTGCAGGAAGGCGATCCCCGCGGAATCGTACCCGCGGTATTCCAGCCGGCGGAGCCCCTCGATCAGAAAGGGAACGACGTTTTGCTTGCCGATATAGCCGACGATGCCGCACATGTTAGGAAAGGGTCCAGTAGCCAGTAGTCAGTAGCCGGGGAATCATTTTTTCTTCCTCTTATGAGTGGCAAATTTCTTCTTGGTCCAACCGAGTTTGTTCTCCTGCGCCGTCCGGCTGATGGCCAGCGCACCGGGGGGCACGTCGCGCGTGACGGTCGAGCCCGCCGCGATCACCGCTCCCCGGCCGATCCGCACGGGGGCGATGAACTGCACGTCGCTGCCCACAAATACCTCGTCGCCGATGACGGTGGCGTGCTTCCGCGTGCCATCGTAATTGCAGGTGATCGTCCCCGCCCCGATGTTGACGCCGCGGCCGATCGTCGCGTCGCCCACGTACGACAGATGGTTCACCTTGGAGCCGGCGCCGACCACGGACTGTTTGATTTCGACAAAATTGCCGATCTTGGCTTGCGCGCCGACCCGAGCCCCCGGCCGCAGTCGCGCAAAGGGGCCGATGACGGCGCCGTCGGCCACGTCACTCTCGTCAATCTGGGACCCGTCCAGGACCGTGACCCCTTTGCCTAAACGGCTGTTCCGGATCCGGACACCCGCGTGCACGGTCGACCCGGAGCCGAGGGTGGTCCGCCGCTCCAGTTGCACCATCGGATAGAGCAGGCAATCCTGCCCGATCGTCACCTCGTCATCGATAAACACCGTGGCCGGATGGCGCATCGTCACGCCGGCGGTCAGATGGCGCGCGTTGATCCGCTCGCGCAGCCGCGTCTCGGCCCGCGCCAGATCCGCGCGGGTGTTGACGCCGAGCAATTCCTCCGCCGGCTCCACCGGCACCGCCTGCACCACGCCGCCGCCGGCGACGGCGATTTTCACCAGATCGGTCAGATAATATTCCCGCTTGGCGTTGTCGGGGCGGATCTTGCACAGCGCGTCGGCCAGCCACCGCCCCTCGGCCACATAGAGGCCGCCGTTGACCTCCGTCAGCCCCCGTTCCGCCGGCGTCGCATCGGCCTCTTCCACGATCGCCGCCACCCGGCCGCCGGCCGACCGGAGGATGCGGCCGTAGCCGGTGGGACCAGGCAGTCGCACACTCGCCAGACTGAGCGTGGCCGGCTGGCTGCGGTGCGCGTCCAGGAGCCGCCGGATCGTGGCGTCGGAGAGCAACGGCAGATCACCGTTCAGGATCACCACCGGCGCGCGCAGCGCGGCGAACCACCGGCGGGCCTGCAGCACGGCATGCGCCGTGCCCAACTGCTTCCGCTGAATCACCACCTGGCAGGGCAGCCCCTTCAGCGCCGCCGTCACCTCGGACGCCTGATGGCCGAGTACCGTCACGATCCGCGCGCAGCCCGCCGCCTTGGTTGCCAGCACCGGATAATGGATCATCGGCCGGCCCGCCGCGGGATGGAGCACCTTGGCCAGCTGGGAACGCATCCGCGTGCCCAAGCCGGCGGCAAGAATAATCGCGAGCGGCGCGCTCATGGCGAGCCGAAGGCCTGCGCGGCATCCGCCGCGGGCGGTTTGCCGATCGACTTGGGGACGAAGAATCCTCCCGAAATGATGACCTTCATCCCGTCCTCCACGCTGATGGGCAACGGAATGACCTTGTGCTCCGGCACGAAAATCAGATAGCCGGAGGTTGGGTTCGGCGTCGTCGGCACATAGACGTTCACCAACCGCTCTCCGGTTGCCTGCCGGACCTGCTCGATCTCGCCGGTGACAAACGCGATGGAATAATTCCCCTGCTGGGGAAATTCCACCAGGGCGACCCGGTTAAACTGCGCTTTCTGCTGGAGCGAAATGGCATCAACGATCGATTTCATCACGCTGTAGACGTTCCGGACCAGCGGCACGCGGTGCAGCAACCTCTCCCACAACCGGACCAGCTCCCGGCCGAGAAAGTTGGTCGCCACGAGTCCGACGGCCAGGATCAACGCCACCAACACCATGATCCCAAATCCGGGAAGATAAAAAGCCAGATGCTTCTGCAGGGCGTCGCCCAGAATCCCGTCCAACGTTCTGAGCAGGGTTCTTAAAATGAGATAGGTTCCCCAAATCGGCGTAATGACCAGCAAACCGGTCAGAAAATAGCGTCGGAAGTGAACGAGTGGTTGTGCCACGACAGAGAAAGTTCCTCAATAAATTCAAACGCCTCATCTTACCTATTTTATCGAGGCCATGCAAGGCCTATTTACTCCGAGCGAAGCGAGGAGTTATGTCCGATGTCAGTACCATTTACTCCGAGCGAAGCGAGGAGTTATGTCCGATGTCAGTACCATTTACTCCGAGCGAAGCGAGGAGTTATGTCCGATGTCAGTACCATTTACTTCGAGCGAAGCGAGGAGTCCCGTCCGATTTTAGTACCGACCCCTCCCGAGCGAGGCAAGGAGTGGAGACCGGCTCGCTGTCCGGGTTGAACCCCGGCCCATCTTGCGCTATGATGATTTCAACCGGCGTGCGCGCGGGAGCGCGCACGGCGGCCGTGTGTTGGAATCGGCTGGAGAACAACGCGGGACTTATGTCACGGATCGTTGAACTGGCTCTCTACGGCGTCCGACACGTTCAGTCGATGACCCGGATCACCTTCGGGCCGGGCCTGAACGTGCTGTCGGGCGGCGTCGGCGCCGGTAAAAGCACGCTATGCGAATTGATCACCGCGCTGCTCTGCCCGGAGCTGACCGGCCGGTTCCGCCCCTTCATCCATCCGCACCATCCCGAACGCGCCCAGGCCGCCGTCGTCTTTCAAGCGGATGACGGCGTCTTTTACCGGGTCATCAGGGATTTCGTCAAGGACCGGATCAGTCTGAGCAAAATCGAATCACCGGGCCAGACGGCCGGCGCACTCCCTCCCCTGGCCGGCGATGGGCCATCCGTCAAAGCTGAACTGGACAGACTGTTTCACCATCTGACGGCCGACCAGATCGACCGGCACTGGTTCTTCCGCCACGGTCGACCTTCCTCGGCCGGGTCTCCGTCATCCGGGGGCGGCGGCTCGAATGGCGCCGCCACGCCCGCCGGGCGAACCGCGCCGAGCGCCGGCCGACCAGCCGCGTCACCTGCAACAGGCGCAAGCGGGTCCCGGCTGGAAGAGCTGAAACAGGCCCTCGCCAAAGCGGAAGAAACGCTGACGCTGGATGAGCAGGTCATGGCGGCGCAGGACCGCGTCATCTCCCTGAAGCAAAAGCTGGCCCGGGCGGCCCAACTGGCGGAGGAGCGGACCGCGTTGCAGGCCGAACTCAGCGGTTTCACCGGCTTTGATCAACTGCCTCCCGGCTACGTGGCGTTGATTGAAGGACTGGCCGAGCGGGAACGGGCCCTCCACGCACACCTTGACGGGGTTCAGACACAGTTGCAGGAGTTGGGGGGCGACCTGTCCGCGTTGCCGGGCCAGCCGATTTTCCAGCAACGATTGTTTCAAGCCGGCGCGGGACTGATCGCGGTGTCCCTGCTGGTGGCGCTCTTCGTCGACCTGCCGGGGCTCTTCCGCTTCGTCTTCCTGGGATTGTTGTTTCCGGGCATCGGCATCCTGATCTGGGCCGTCGTCAAGGACATGGGCGTCCAGAACAGCCGCGCAGGGCTGGAGACCAAGATCAAGGCGCTGAAGAAGGAGCAGGAATCCGCCGAGAAGCAGTTTGGGCGCGAGCAACGACCGGCCCTGGAGCTGATGGCGCAGACCAAATGCTCCTCAGTCGAGCAGTTCAGGGAGCGGGCTCGAAACGTCCAGCGTCTGCGGGACAATATCGATCAACTGACGGAAGAACAGACACAATCGCTGGGAGGTCAAACAACGGACCAGCTCCAGCAACAGCTTCAGACCCTCACCACGGAGGCCCGCGCGCTGGAAGAGCGGATGCGCGAGGCCGCCTCGATCGCCGCGAAAACCGGCATGGGCGATGTGGCCAGCCTGCAGGCGGAAATCGCCCGGCTGGAATCGGGCGGCGCGGCGTCCATGCCATCAACCGAGGTAGAATTCGGAGAACTGACCGGCGCGGAGGCGCCGGCCGCGCGCGGACACACGGCCCCCTCCCCCGCGCTCAACTGGCTCGATGCGTTGAACACGATATGGCCTCACGATCAGCCCGCGCTGCAGACCGCCGTCTCGTCACTGTTCGGCAAACTGAGCGGCGGCGGCTACGGCAAGGTGGAGTGGACCAACGGCCGGCTGCACATCCACTCGAATCAATCACAGGAAATCGATCCCGAGTTGCTCAGCCGCGGCCAGCGCGATCTGCTGGCGGTGGCCTGTTTTCTCGCCCCGTGGCTGACGGCCGGGAAATCCCCGGACAGCCCCCCGGAGAATTCGATGATCACGCCCGGACGGTTCCCGCTTCTCCTGGATGATCCATTTCTGTCGCTCGATCCGGCCGCCCAGTCGTCGTTGCTGCAACTGCTGCGGTCGCTCGGCGCCACCCAACAAATTCTGCTGGCCACCAGCCAGCCGGTCGCGGACCAGGCGGGCGATCATCGGATCGCCTTGGGGATCACCCTGGGGATCGCCCTGTCCGCCGCGCCGGCCGGAGCCCCCGCCCAGGCCGCGCAGGTCAAACCATCTCGATGACGTGTTCCTCATGCGCGGCCTGCTGATCACCTTCGAAGGCATCGAGGGAAGCGGCAAGAGCACCCAGCTCGAGCGGCTGGCCTCGCGCCTGCGGCTCGATGACCTGCCCGTGACCACCACCCGGGAGCCCGGCGGCACCGCAATGGGCGAGAAAATCCGCGACCTGCTGCTTGATCTTCGAAGCACCGAGCTGCGGCCCAAGGCGGAATTGTTTCTCTATCTGGCCGGCCGCAGCCAGCATCTGGAAACCGTCGTCAGGCCGCTGCTGGCCAGGGGCATCATCATTCTCTGCGATCGTTTCACCGATGCGACGCTCGCGTATCAAGGCTACGGGCGTCGCCTGCTCTCCCCGGTCTTCCGCCAGGCGGTGGAGTACGCGGCGGACCGTCTTCAACCCGACCTGACCCTCCTGTTGGACCTCGACCCCCGGACCGCCCTGGCGCGCGTCGGCGGGCGGGGCGAAGCCAACCGGATGGATCGTGAAACCCTCGCCTTTCACACGCGCGTGCGGCGCGGCTACCTCGAGTTGGCCCGCCGCGCGCCGCGCCGGATCGCCCTCATCAACGCCAGGCCGTCCGAGGAGGTCGTAGCCGAGCGGATCGAGCAACTCGTGCGCGCCCGTTTGCGCCGTTTTTCCCGCGGGCGCCGATCCACCGGCGCGAGAGTCGCCACAGGGGTCTCCCCTCTGGGAATCTCCCGATGACCGCCCGTGCCGCCCATCCCCCCATCCATCCCATCATCGGTCATGAACGGGCGCAGCAGGTGCTGATGGCCGCCGTACGCACCCAACGACTCGCCCACGCCTATCTCTTTACGGGGCCCGATGGCATCGGCAAGCGGCTGGTCGCCACCCGCTGGGCGATGGCGATCAACTGTGAGGCGCCGCCGAAGACGGGATTCGGCGGCTGCGGCGCCTGTCGCGCCTGCACGATGGCCCTGGCCGGCAATCATCCCGATCTGATCGTCATCGAACCGGACGGCCTCTTCATCAAGATCGAGCAGATCCGGGCCGTCCAGGCCGCGCTCGGCCTGACCGCCTGGTCGGGCTCGCGCAAGATCATCCTGATCGACCAGGCCGACCGGCTGAATCAGGAAGCGGCCAATTGTCTGTTGAAGACGCTGGAAGAACCGCCGGCCGCCAGCCTCCTCATCCTCATCAGCGCCTCGCCGGACGATCTGTTGCCGACGCTGCGCTCGCGCTGTCACCCCATCCGGTTTTCCCCGCTCGCCCCCGACGCGCTCACCCCGTGGCTGATCGGCGAGCAGCGCTGGTCCGCGGAGGACGCCGCGCTCGTCGGCGCCGTCGCCGGCGGCTGCATCGGCAGAGCGCTGGCCGTCGATCCCTCGACGCTGCGGGAGGAGCGCGACCAGATCGATCACTGGATTACAGAGAGTTGCCTGGAGCGGACCGGCTCCGACCGGGCATTGTCCCGTCTCACCGAAGGGGCGGAAACGGCGGCCCTGACACCGGAGCAGTTCGAGCGCACGCTGCGCTGGCTGCTGCTGTGGCTGCAGGATGCCGTCCGCCTGATTGTTTCAACGAACCAGGCCGGGGCGTTATCCCGGTTTCCCTCGGCGCAACGCGCCGCCCGACAGTTGCCGATCGCGGCCTGCAGCGACCTGGCCTCGCAGCTGCACTGGACGTGGCGCGCGTCGTACCGCAACATCAACCGACACCTGCTATTGGAACAGTGGCTGATCGCCCTGAGGGAGGCCTATCTCGGCAGCCCTCATCGATCCCGATCCCAGGAGCCGACCGCCCCATGACCGGCCCCCTGATCGATCGCATGATCGGATCGACCGATCGCCGCTGTCCGGACAAAGGAGCCTATGATCCGCATGCGCAATCCCCGCTACTATGTCAGCACCCCGATCTATTACGTCAACGACGTGCCGCACATCGGCCATGCCTACACCACCGTGGCTGCCGACGTCATGGCCCGCTACAAACGGCTCTGCGGCTATGAAACCCTCTTCCTGACCGGCACCGACGAACACGGCCAGAAGGTGGAGAAAGCCGCGGCCGCCGCGGGCGAAAGCCCCCAGGCGCTCGCCGACCGGATGGTCCACCGGTTTCAATCGCTCTGGCAGCGGTTGAACATCTCCCACACCGATTTCATCCGCACGACCGAACCGCGCCACACGGCCGCCGTCACCGCCCTCTTCAAAAAACTGGAGGCCAAGGGCGACATTTACAAGGGCGAGTATGAGGACTGGTACTGCGTGCCGTGCGAAACGTTTCTGACCGAACTGCAACTGGTCAACAGCGCCTGCCCGACCTGCGGCCGGCCGGTCGAGAAGATCAAGGAGGAGAGCTACTTCTTCGCGATGTCGAAATATCAGGACCAGTTGTTGAAGTGGATCACCCAGCATCCCAAGATGATCCAGCCGGACAGCCGCCGGAACGAAATCGTCAGCTTTGTCACCGGCGGATTAAAGGATTTGTCGATCAGCCGGACCGGCTTCAGCTGGGGCATTCCCCTGCCGAACGACCCCAAGCACATCGCCTACGTCTGGTTCGACGCGCTGGTCAACTATCTGACCGTCGTCGGTTATCCGAACAACGTCCAGCGGATCCGGCGCTTCTGGCCGGCCGATCTGCACCTGATCGGCAAGGACATCCTGCGCTTTCACGCCGTCTACTGGCCGGCCTTCCTCATGGCGGCCGACCTGCCGCTGCCGCGCCAGATCTTCTCGCACGGCTGGTGGACGGTGAACGGCGAAAAAATGTCGAAGAGCAAGGGCAACGTCGTCGATCCGTTCGCCATGGTCGACGCCTACGGCGTCGATGCCTTCCGCTACTTCCTGCTGCGCGAGGTGCCGTTCGGCCAGGACGGCGATTTTTCCGAGCGGGCTTTACGCCAGCGGTACAACAGCGATCTGGCGAACGATCTGGGCAACCTCTGCTTCCGCACCCTCTCGATGATCGACCGGTATGCCGGCGGCCGGGTCCCGCCCCGAACCTCCTCCGCCAAGATGAAGGAGGACGACGCCCTGCACAAGGCCATCGCAGGGCTGGGCGGCAAGATGGGCGCCGCAATGGGCGAGCTGGCGTTTCACCGCGCGCTGCAGGCGATCTGGGAGGTGGTCGAGACCGCCAACCGGTACATCGAAATCACGGCGCCATGGAACCTCGACAAACAGATCAAGAAGAAGCAGCGCCTCTCCACCGTCCTCTACAACCTGGCCGAAGCGCTCTATCTGACCAGCCTCTATCTCTACCCCTTCATGCCGGAGACGTCCGAACGGATCCTGACCCAGTTGGGGATCAAACCGTCGTTTGACACGTGGAAATTGGCCAAAACCGCGCGGGTCGGCGCGCTCAGGCCAGGCACCACCGTGAAAAAGACCGAACCGCTCTTCCCCCGTCTGGAGCCGACGGAGGAGGAAAAAGCGGCCGAGGAAGCGGCCAGACAACGACAACTCACCGGGCGGGGAAAACCGGCCGCACAAGCCGAGAAACCGGCCCAACCACAGGGTCAGCAGGGGCAGAAACAGCAGAGACAACAGAAAGAACAACAAGCGGCCGGAGGACAACCGCCGGGCCAGGTGACCATCGGTGATTTCTCCAGGATGGATTTTCGGACCGCCCGCATTCTGGCGGCCGAACGGATTCCCAATTCGCAAAAACTGCTCAAGCTGCGCGTCAGCCTGGGCACGGAGGAGCGACAGATCGTCGCCGGCATCGGGGCAAAATACGAGCCGGATCAGTTGATCGGCAAGCAAGTGGTCATCATCGCCAATCTGCGTCCGGCCAAGCTCATGGG
>JACQCE010000004.1 GCA_016201765.1 Nitrospirota bacterium | reverse complement strand
GCGCGACCATCCCCAGATGGCTGATGCTTGAGTAAGCAATCAAGCGGCGCACCTGATGCTGCATGAGCGCGATCACGGCGCCGTAGATGACGCCGATCAACGCCAGCGCGATCACGACCGTCGCCAGTTGCTGCGAGGCCAAGGGCGCGAGCGGCAGGCTGAAGCGCAGGAGACCGTAGGTGCCGAGCTTGATCCCGGCCAGCGCCACGCCCACCGCGACGGGGCCGTCCATCAGGACGTTGGGCATCCAGGTGTGAAACGGCACGATCGGCCCCTTGACGGCGAAACCGAAGAAGAAAAAGATGAAGACCCAGAATTGGAGCGAGGGGGCCAGCGGCGTCTCGAGCAGCCGGAGCAGGTCGAACGACCGGCCCGGCGAGAGGCCGGCCTCCAGCGCATGGGCGTGATCGTTCAGATGCAGGATGACGATGGCGACCAGCATCAGGACGCTGCCCGCGAGCGTGTAGAGGACGTACTTGAGCGCGCTGTAATCCCGGTCGCCGCCGCCCCTCGGGGTGAACCCTCGGGGTGAACCCCACACTTTGATGAGGAAGTAGAGCGGGAGGAGCATCACCTCCCAAAAGAAGAAAAAGAGGACCAGATCCACAGAAAGAAAGACCCCCAGCGTGGTCGTCTCGAGCGCGAGCAGGCAGATCAGGTAATGGCGGACCGACGTGGTGACCGTCTCCCAGGTGGCGATCAGCATGCCGAGGGAGAGCAGCGCGGTCAGAATGACGAAGAGCAGGCTGATGCCGTCGACGCCCAGGTGAAAGCTGATCCCCAGCGGGCCGATCCAATCACTATGTTCCGTGAATTGGAACGAGGCGGTGCCGCGCTGGAACTTGAACCATAGCAACAGGGACAGCCCCGCCGTGGCCGCCATGGCGGCCGCCGCGATCCGCCTGGCGAGCGCGGTCTGATCAAACAGCCAGATCGCGAGCGCGCCGATGAGGGGAAGGAACAGGATCAGCGACAGAATCGGGAAGCCGATCTGATGCTCGGCCAGAATTTCGCTGGTCACGAACCGCCTCCGCGCCGCAAGCTGTTGATGAATGACGCCGCCTGGTTCCAGACGACCAGGCCGTCCCCGCCGGGATCGGCATGGTTGAGCCACCAGAGGAGGTTGGCCAGGAGAAAGAGGCCGACCAGAAAGATCGCGGCGTAATGGTGCACGAGGCCGCTCTGGACCAGCCGGAGCAGCCGCGCCATGATGTGATTGGCGTAGCCGGTCAGGTTGAGCGAGCCGTAGATGATGTGGGTTTCGATCCAGGTGCTGAGCGCGGCGCATCGGCCCGTGCCGCGGCCGACGCCGTTGACCGCCCCGTCGATCACCGTGGCGTCAAACCAGTCCCAGACCCGCCCCAGCGCCTTGGTGGGATTCACCACGAGGAGATCGTACAGTTCATCGACCCAATATTTGTTGAGCAGCAGGCGGTGCGCCTGTGTGAACCGTGCCAGGCCGGCCTCGGCTAAACCAGGCCGGAGGAGGTACATCACCCAGGCGATGGTCAGGCCCAACAGCGCCACGATGATCGAGGCGGCGACACCGAAGAGCGCCGAACCGCCGGCGGCTTCCTCCTCCGCGTGTGCCCCGACGACCGGAGCCAGAAAATGATGAATCCAGCCCGCTTCCGACGGATAACCGGCGAGCGCGCCGCCGATGACCGACAGGACGGCCAGCGCCATCAGCGGTCCCGTCATGACGAGCGGCGATTCGTGCAGATGGTGCTCGGCTTCGTGCGTCAGGCGTGAGGGGCCCTTGAACGTCAGAAAGAAGAGCCGGAACATGTAGAAAGCCGTCATGCAGGCGGCCGTCAGCCCCAGCAGCCAGAGGATGGGATGGCCGCCTGAAAGCGCGGCATTCAAGATCTCATCCTTGCTCCAGAAGCCGGCTAACGGCGGAATGCCGGCGATCGCGATGGTGCCGATCAAGAACGTCCAGGCGGTGACGGGAATTTTGGACCAGAGGCCGCCCATCTTGCGGATGTCCTGCTCGCCGCCGAGCGCGTGGATCACGCTGCCCGCCGCCAGAAACAACAGCGCCTTGAAGAAGGCGTGCGTCATCAGATGAAAAATCGCCGCGGCATAGGCGCCCAAGCCCGCCGCCATGAACATGTAGCCGAGCTGGCTGACGGTCGAGTAGGCGAGGACGCGCTTGATGTCGTACTGGACCAGGCCGATTGACGCGGCGAAGATCGCCGTGACACCGCCGATGACGGCGACCGTCTCCATCGAAAAGGGCGCCATCGCATACAGCGCGTGGTTGCGCACCACCATGTAGACGCCGGCCGTGACCATCGTGGCGGCGTGGATCAGCGCGCTCACCGGCGTGGGGCCCTCCATCGCGTCGGGCAGCCAGGTGTAGAGGGGGAGCTGGGCCGACTTGCCGACCGCGCCGACCAGCAGCAGCAGCGTGATCGCGGTGGCGGCGGCGGTGGTCAGCTCGCCCGCGCGTGGCAGCACGGTCGCATAGTCGAGGCTGCCGAACGAGGTGAAGATGAAAAAGACGCCCAGCAGAAAGCCGGCGTCGCCGATCCGGTTGACGACGAACGCTTTGGTGCCCGCCTGGGCCGCGCTGGTCTTTTCATACCAGAAGGCGATCAGAAGGTACGAGCAGAGGCCGACCCCTTCCCAGCCGACGAAGAAGAGGAGGTAGTTGTCGGCCATCACGAGTACGAGCATCGAGAACATGAAGAGGTTCAGATAGGTGAAGAAGCGCGGATACCCCGGGTCGTCGTGCATGTAGCCGACCGAGTAGAGATGGATCAGCGAGCCGACGCCGGTAATGACCATCAGCATGATCGCCGTGAGCTGGTCGATCAGCAGGCCGACGTGCACGTGCAGGCCGGCGCCGAAGATCCATTGATAGAGCGTCAGGGTGATCGGCGGCGCGCCCGCCGAGAGGCGCAGAAAGAGCATGAGCGCGCCGGCGAAGGCGAGGCCGGAGGCGCCGACCGCGACGAAGTGGCTGACGCGGCGCAGCCAGGTGAAGCCGAAGAGGCCCCCCAGTCCATTGACCAGCGCGCCGGCCAGCGGCAGCGCGGGAATCGACCAGGCGAGCGCGGTAATCATGGAACGCTATTTTCGATTTTCGATTGACGATTTTCGAATGAAAACCGCGCAATTTGATCGGCGAGGTCTTTTACTCGCCACTCGCCACTCGTCACTTGCCACTCTCCCATCACCATTTCAACAAATTGATCTGGTCGACGTTGGTCGCGACCTTGCCGCGGAAGACGACGATGATGATGGCCAGCCCGACCGCCGCTTCGCCGGCGGCGATGGCGATGACGAAGAGCGCGGTCATCTGGCCGGCCAGATCGTGCAGATAGTGGGAGAAGGCGACCAGGTTCAGGTTGGCGGCGTTCAGCATCAGCTCGATCGACATCAGGATGATGATGAAGTTGCGCCGGATCAGCACGCCGACCAGGCCGATCATGAAGAGCGCCGCGCCGACGATGATGTAGGCGGTCAGTGACATTTGATGTGGGGGGTCTGTCTGGCGAAACCCATCCCCCCCACGCCCCCGGAGTTATCGCTTGCCGTCCAATGCACGCGGGGGGCCTGCCTGGCGGAAACTAGGCCCCCCATCCCCCCTGCGTTCACGGATAGGTGATTCACTGTCGCGTCATGCCTTGGGAGCTTTTGGCGAGGACGATGGCGCCGATGACCGCGCCCAGCAGAAAGACGCCGATGATTTCAAACTGCAGCAGGTAGTCGCTGAAGAGCTTCAGGCCGACCGCGTGGCTGTGGCCGACGCCGGCAACCGTGTCCGGATCGACCAGCCCGAGCTTGCCCGCAAACGGGGAGATCAGGAGCAGGATCAGCAATTCGCCGGCGGCGATGGCGATGAAGAAGAGCGCCAGCGCCCAGCGGGGGTGCAGAATGCGCTCCTCGCTTTTGAGGTTCAGCAGCATGATGACGAACAGATAGAGGATCAGAATGGCGCCGGCGTAGACGATCACCTGGATCGCGGCGATGAACTCGGCGTTGAGCAATACAAAGAAACCGGCCATGTGGGCCAGCACCGACAGCAGGGCCAGACCGCACTGCACGGGATTCCGCAGCGCGACGGTCAGCACGGCCGAGACAATCGTGGCGGCCGAGAAGTAATAGAAAAAGAGCGTCGTGATCATCAGGCGGGGGTCGGTTCGTTGGCCGTGGCCGATGTCCCTGACGGGGGTGCGGCCGCCGGTTCGGCCGGCGCGGCGCCAGCCGGCAGGGGGGCCGTGGGGAATTTATACCGGTAGCGCTCGGCGTCCTCGCCGGCCCGCTCCTGATTGTGCGCGACCAGGTAGGCCTTGGCGTCGCCGTAATGCTGTTCGCCGATCTGGTAGAGCTTTTCCTTGTCGAAGTAGAGGTCCCGCTTGTTCTCGGTCGAATAGGCGTAGAGCTTCGTCATCGCCAGCGCGTTGACGGGGCAGGCCTCCACGCAGAAGCCGCAGAAGACGCACTTGGTCATGTCGATGTAAAATTCAGACGCGTAGCGGACCAGCGACTGACCCTGCACTTCCGCGCTGACCACCTTGATGCAGCGCGACGGGCAGGCCGCCTCGCACAGGTCGCAGCCGACGCACCGCTCCACCCCGTCATCGTACCGGAGCAGGCAGAGCGCGCCGCGATGGGTGTCCGGCAGCTGCCGTTTCTCCCGCGGATACTGGAACGTGACCGGTTTGACGAACATGTGCTTGAGCGTGATCACCATCGCCTCGAGAATCTCGGCGAACGTACAATGCCTGATCCAGTCGATGAGCCGCTTCATGAAGCCGGCTCCTGCGGTGAAGTGGCCGATGGGACCACCGTGGTGGCTGGGGGCGTGGGGGCATCGGAGGACACTTCTGGGCCGTTCGCCGCACGGGCCCCCACAGATGATGACACCGGCGCGCGGGTGACCAGACTGATCATGACCTGTCCACGCTTGAAGTAGGGCGCCTGCGTCACGGCGTCAATGGTCACGGGCATCAACTCTTTGACGCCGGGCGTATTGAAGTGCTCGGGAAAGACGCACAAGCCCGCCGGAAGCGCGGGCTGCACCTCGACCTCGACTTCGACCTGCGGCAGTGATCCGGCGATCTGTCCGACCGCCGGGGACGCGGGAGTCAACCGGACTACCGCGCCGGTGGCCGCGCCGATCCGCTCCCCGTCGACCGTGCTCAGTCCGAGACGGCCCTTGGGGTAGATGGTTGTCAGGCCGTCCGCCTGCAGCGACAGTTTGCCCGAGTGGTAGAGGTTCGGGATCAACTGGAGCGTCAGCGCGTTCGGAGTCGGGGCCGATGCCGCCGGTGTCTGATACCGTGAGGCAATGGTCGCGGCATGGCCCGGCGCGAAGCGCGGCGGACCGTCCAGCCGGCGCGGCAGGGGCGCCTTCGGAAAGCCCGGCACCAGGCGGCCGATTTCGGCTTGAATCTCCTCCACGCCGCCGTAGAAAAACTCCGCGGCCATTTTGCCGCCGATCTCTTCGATGATCTCCCAGTCGGGCCGGCTCTCGTTCTTGGGCTCCAGGCTCCGGACGACCGGACGGTATTGGCCTTCATGATTCGTAAAGCTGCCCGTTTTCTCCGCCGCGCTGCAGGCGGGCAGGACGGCATGGGCGCGCCGCGCCGTTTCGGTCATGAAGAGCTCCTGGCAGACGAGGAACTCGACCCGCTCCAGCGCCTCGGCCGCGCGCATGGAGGCTGGGAGCGTGTCGATCGGATTTTCGCCGATGATATAGAGCGCCTTGATCGCCCCTGTGCGCGCCCGCTCCAGAATCTCGGTCAGCGTCGCGCCCGGTGTGGCGGGCACCTCGGCCTGCCAGAGCGCGCCGGCGCGCAAGCGCGCGGCTGGATCGGCGAGCCACGCCGGCCCGGGCAACAGATCGGGGGTCGCGCCGAAATCGATCGCGCCCTGTTCGTTGTTCTCCTCCTGCAGCGCCATTACGCCGCTGCCCGGCCGCGACAGCGCGCCGCACAGGCCGGCGACGTCGATCAGGGAGAGCGCGTTGGCGTAGCCGTCGGCCTGCTTGAGCAGCCCTTCGCCGCAGAGCAGGATGGTTTTGGGGCCCTGGGCCAGGAGCGCGGCGACCTCATTGAATTTTGCCGCGTCCACGCCCGTCGCCTGCTGGAGCGAGTCATCGGTCCAGCCGGAGGTCGCCGCGCGCAGGGCGGCGATCGTGTCGGGATTGGCGCCGGCGAAGGCCGGATCGGTCAATGGTTGTTGGGCCAGCAACGACCGGACGACCCCTTGCAGGAAGGGCCCTTCGCTGCCGGGCCGGATGGCGATGTGATGGCTGGCCAGCGCGGCCATTTTGGTTTTGATCGGGTTGACCACGATGACCCTGGATTTGTAAAAACGGATCGCTTCCTTGACCCGCAGGGCGGTGATCGGATTCGCCTCGGTGATGTCGGAGCCAATGATCAGAATTGTGTTGGCCACGGTCAGCTCTTCATACGTGTTCATCAACCGGGAGCGGCCGAGCGCGGTCTGCAGCGCCTTCGTGAAATTGATCTGGCCGTAGCGGGCCGTGCTGTCAAACTGGTTGGTGCCGACGACCGCGCGCATGAATTTTTGGAAGAGGTAGAGCTCCTCGTTGGTCAGACGGGCCGATACCAGCCCCGCAATCGCGTCGGGGCCGTGCTGGGCCTTGATCCCGGCCAGACGGCCGGCGACCTCGTTGGTCGCCTCCCACCAGCTGACCGGTTCGTGGTGCCGTCCGCGGAGTAAGAGCGGCTGGGAGAGGCGCTGCTTGCTGTTGATGTGTTGAAAGCCGAACCGCCCCTTCACGCAGATGCCGCCGTGACCGTCGAGCGTGTCCTCCTTCGTGCCCCACTTTGATTTCCAGCTCAGCGGCGACCGGACACGGATCACGTCCTGCTCCTTGGCGTCGACGATCATTTCGCAGCCGTCGCCGCAGTAGCCGCAGGTGGTGTGGGTGGAGACGAGCTGCCAGGGCTTGTACAGATACTTGGCAAATTTGTTGGTGATCGCGCCGACCGGACAGACGGCGAGACAATCGCCGCAGAATTCGCAGTCGAGCGCCGTATCGCCCCGGGCGACGACCTGGGTGAAGCCGCCCTTTTTCAGGAACTGCAGCGCGTCGACCTGCTGCACTTCCTTGCAGATGTTGATGCACTGTCCGCACAGGATGCAGCGGTTCATGTTGAAGTCGAGCACGAGGCTGCGGCGGTCCTCCGGGATGCCCTTCTGTTTGACATTTTTGACCTCGCTGATGCCGAACGAGTAGGACATGTCCTGCAGCTCGCAGCGGCCGTCGGCGTCGCAGACGGGGCAGTCGAGCGGATGGGTCGAGAGGTGTTTCTCGACGCCCTTCTTCCTGGCTTGGAAGATCGCGGCGGTGTCGGTGCGGACCACCATGCCGGGCGCGACGTTGGAGGAGCAGGAACGGACGGGCGCCTTTTTGCCCTCGACCTCGACCAGGCAGATGCCGCAGGAGCCGAACGGCGAAAAGGTGTAGTGGTAGCACATGGCCGGAATGATCTTCCCCATGCCGGTGATCGCGTCGTAGATCGGCGTGCCCTTCGGGACGCGGATCGGCTGACCGTCGATCGTCAGTTCGACCATTTCGGTGTCCTGGGCGTCGGGTTTTGGCGAACTCTCAAGGCCCGTTGTGGTTGTGGTGTGTTCGTCAGCCATTATCCGCTCATGCAAAGCATTCGCTCATGAAAAAGGGGACAGGCTACTTTTTCCCCCATTAATTTCTTCAGGCTGTCGAAAAAGTAGCCTGTCCCCTTTTTCGCCCCATCGCCGCGCATGTTTACCGATCACATTCTCCCATGACGATGTCATACGATCCAAAGATCGTCACGATGTCCGCGATCATATAGCCCTTGGCCATGTAATCGAATGCGCCCAGGTGGATGAACGAGGGGGAGCGGATCTTGAGCCGGTAGGGATGGCCGGTGCCGTCGCTCACAATGTAGAAGCCCAATTCCCCCTTGTGCGCCTCGGTGCCGCAATAGATCTCGCCCCTGGGCGTGTTGAAGCCCTTGGTGAAGAGTTTGAACTGGATGATCATCGATTCGAGCGTCGTGAAGACCTTGTCCTTCGAGGGCAGCACGACCGTCGGCGCGTCGGCCAGATAGGGCCCGTCGGGAAGCCGGTCGAGGCACTGCCGGACGATCTTGCAACTTTCGCGCATCTCCTCGATCCGGACCCAGTACCGGTCATAGGTGTCGCCGTTCCGGCCCAGGGGCACGCTCCACTCCACGTCGCCGTAGGCGGCGTACGGTTCGTACTTGCGCAGATCGTAGTCCACCCCCGACCCGCGCAGCGTGGGGCCGCTCAGGCCGAAGCTCAAGGCGTCCTCGGCCGAGATCACGGCGATGTCCTTCGTGCGGGCGATCCAGATCCGGTTCTTCTCCAGCAGCAGGTTGCACTCGTCGATCTTGGGCGGGAATTCATCGATGAATTTGGACAGTTTGGCGATCAGCTCGGGCGTGAAGTCGCGCTCGACGCCGCCGATCCGGTACCAACTGGTCGTCAGCCGCGCGCCGCACAGCTCGTTGAACCAGTCGAGCAGGATTTCCCGGTCCCGGAAGGTGTAGAAGAAGACCGTCATGGCGCCGATGTCGAGCGCCTGTGTGCCCAGCCAGAAGAGGTGGCCGATGATCCGCTGCGTTTCGGCGACGATCGTCCGCAGATATTCCGCCCGGGGCGGGACCTTCAGGTCGAGCAGCTTTTCCACCGCCCGGACGTAGGCAAAGTTGTTGTACATCGCGCAGACGTAATCGAGCCGGTCGGTGTGGGGAATGAACTGATGGTAGGTGCCGTGCTCGGCCAGCTTTTCCACGCCGCGGTGCAGGAAACCCAGCACCGGCGTCGACTTCACGATCCGCTCCCCCTCCAGATCGAGCACCATCTTGAGCACGCCATGGGTCGCCGGATGCTGCGGCCCCATGTTGAGCATCATCTCCTCGGTCCGCAGCAGCGGCAGGTCGGGCCGTCTCGTCGTGGAGGGTCTGAGCGTCTCGGCGGGCGGCAACGTTGTGGGTCCGGTCGGCGTCATGGCGTCTTTCCTTGGGCCGGTTGTCCGGTCTGCGGCTCGAGGAACTCGAACGTGTCGCGCCAGCCCCGGCCCTGGAGCGGGAAATCCTTCCGCAGCGGAAAGCCTTCCTCATATTCGTCGGGCATGAGGATCCGGCGCAGGTCGGGATGGCCGTGAAAGCGGATGCCCATCATGTCGTAGACTTCCCGTTCCATGAAATTGGCGCCGTACCAGACGCCCGACAGCGAATCGACCGCGCAATCCGCCTCGCCGGTTCGCGTCTTGATCCGGATCCGCTGGCGGCGGCGGATTGAATAGACCTCGTAGACGACCTCGAACCGTTCCAGCTCGGTCGGGTAGTCCACCGAGCTGACGTGGACGATATAGTCGAATCCCAGTTCCGGTTCCTCCTTCAGGAACCGGCCGACTGCGCGCAGCGCCGACTTCCGGACCGACACCGCCAGGTCGCCGCGAAACTCCGTCACCGCCAGGACGTCCTGGGGAAACTGCCGCTGCAGCCGCTCCGCCACCGATTTCAGGTCGTTCATGAGGGCGCCGTGACGGTTTTGGGGGAGAAGACTTTCTGCCGCATGATCTTTTCCTGCAATTTCATGATGCCGTCGAAGAGGGCTTCGGGCGTCGGCGGGCAGCCGGGCACGTAGATGTCGACCGGGACGAACCGGTCGACGCCCTGCACGACGCTGTAGCTGTCGTAGATGTTGCCGGAGGTCGCGCAGGACCCCATGGAAATCACGTAGCGCGGCTCGGGCATCTGGTCGTAGACCTTGCGGATAAACGGCGCCATCCGGCGGCAGACCGTGCCGGAGACGATCATGAGATCTGACTGGCGGGGCGACGCGCGAAAGACGCCCGCGCCGTACCGGTCGATGTCATAGCGGGAGGAGACGGCCGTCATCATTTCGATCGCGCAGCAGGCCAGGCCGAACGTCATGGGCCAGAGCGAGCCCTTGCGCGCCCAGTTGACCGCCTGCTCGATCGTCAGCGTGACGAGGCCGGCTTCGCCGGTGAACCGATCGGCCGTCATCTCCATGCTCCCGCGTTTGTCACTCCCATTCCCCTTATTCCCATTCCAACGCCCCCTTGCGCCAGGCATAGACGAAGGCCAGGACAAACAGGGCGATAAAGATCACCATTTCCATAAATCCGATCAGGCCGATCCGGTCGAACACGATGGCCCAGGGATAGAGAAAAATCACTTCGATGTCGAAGATGACGAAGAGCATGGCGATGACGTAATAGCGGACCGGAAACGGCATCCGGGCGTCGGAGACCGGTTCGCTGCCGCACTCGTACGGGCTGAGCTTTTCGGCATTGTCTTCGCGGGGTTGGACGAAGTAGCTGATCAGGAGGGTGCCGAGGCCGAACGCCGCCGCCAACAACCCGAACACGACGATCGGGTAGTAACGGGACAAATATTCGACGCTGGACGCAATCGTTTCCACCCTGCACTCCCCCCGTTGTGTGGTGGCGCCGAGGCCGGAACCCTGTGTGATCGTTAGAGACTATGTGTATCGAGGAACGACCATTCAGTGTTGCGGGGATGCATCATCGCATGTTCCCCGCGCGTTGGTCAAGGGGGAACAGGCCGGCGACATGAGCGAAACTATGGGGTTACAGGGGGGGTTACAGGGGGTCGACTTCGATCTCCATGGCATGGGCGTCCAGCAGCCCGGCCGCCTGCGGCAGTCGGGTGACCGCCTGCAGGCTCCGGCGCAAGCCGGCGGCTGTTTCGGCCTTCAGGAGCCATTCCCATGTCGCCGCGCCTGTCCGCCGTGTCGTCGACGCTGGGGTGGCCGGGATCGGCCCCCACAGTTCGACCTGCTCGCCTTGCAGGGCGGTCAGCTCCACGCGGATCGCCGCGGTCAATTGATCGATGGTGGCCTGGGCCGCGTGGCGACCGCCGACGCGCAGGGCGGCCAGCCGCCGAAACGGCGGGTAGCCGAGACTGCGGCGCTGGGCGATCTCCCCGGCATAGAAGGGTTCCAGCCGGCCGGTGGTGAGCGCCTGCAGGACCGGCCGATCGGGTTGCCGGCTCTGAACCAGCAGGGTTGAAGAGTCGAGCGCCGGCTGCAGCAGGTCCCGGAGCCTGACGAGCAGCTGCAGCTGGCGTTCTTCGGCCCGGAAGTCGGGGTGGGACAGATCCAATTCCGCATCCAGGACGGCGACGAGGCTGAGTCGCGGCGGGCTGGGGGCGTGAAGGCAGCGCTGTGTGCCGATGTGCAGATCGGCCCAGGCTGCGGCATCCGGCATGTCATTGTCATGGTGGTGTGGGTCGTGACGGCTCAGACGGATGGGCGCATCGCGGTCCACCCGCAGGATCCGGGCGTCCGGCCACCGTTGCCGCACTGCGCGCTCGACCCGTTGAGTGCCCGTCCCCAACGGGCCTAATTGATGCCCGCGGCAGTGAGGGCAGATCGTCGGCGGGGGCTGGCGCGCGCCGCAGCCCCGGCAGCGCAGATGGGCGGCATCGGATGCGGTCGACTCGTAGTAGGCCAGACCGATTCGACAGACGGCGCACCGGACCAGCTCGCCGCAGTCCCGGCAGATCAGGCTGTGCGCATACCCCCGCCGGTTGACGAACAGCAGCGACTGCTCGCCCCGCGCCATCCGTTCGGTGATCGTCTCGATCAACGGTTTGCTGAGCAAGCCGTCCCCCAATGGTTCCGTCCGCAGATCGACCACCGCCACGCGCCCCGTGCCGGTTAGAGGCGGCCCATTCATCACGAGCGGATCAACATTCGGCACGAGCGGATCAACGTTCGACCCATCCTGGAGGGCCAGCCGGTGGTACTGTCCCGTTTGACACTGCGCAGCGCTGTCCACCGACGGCACGCGCGCGCTCAGCACGACCGGAATGGCGGCCTGTCTGCCCCGGCGGATGGCCAGGTCGCGCGCATGTAAACGCGGCCGTTCTTCCTGTTTATAGAGCGGGTCGGCTTCTTCATCGATGATGATCAAGCCCAACGACGGCAACGGGGCGAAGAGCGCGAGGCGGGTGCCGACCACGATCACCGGCGGCGCCGCGGTCCGCAGGGCCAGCCAGTGCCGGGCCAGAACCGACGGCGTCAGCCCGCTGTGCAGCGGGACAACCGGACAGGTCGCCAGCTCTTGCAGCCATCCCGCCAGGGCCTCGACGCGGGAAATTTCAGGGGCCAGCAGCAACAGGCTCCGGCCGGTTCGAAGCGATGCTGCCGCCGCAGCCTGATAGGCCGGCTGTGCGCATTGCCCATTGATGGAGCTTCCAGCAGAAAAATTGACAAAAACGATGTGTTTTTGAGTAGTTATGGCATCGGAAACCCTGTCAACGATGCCAGATTGTATATTATTTGAAAAGTGGGATATTTCATGTTTATTAGTATCACTTATTTGAGTATAAGTGGAATGTAGTAGATTATAATATGGCATATTTTCAGCATCTAGTGGTTTTATACTATATGTAACAGAAATTTGTTTTGCCGTGATCAAGCGTTGAAGCAGACCATTCAGGCGTGTCCCGCCGGCTGCTTGTCCATGGCGTGTATGTCCGGTCGCCTGCGCGGGGGCGCAATGTTTGGCGAGCGTGGCGTGGCTCAGCCCCTTGGGATGGCGTTCAAGCAGCAACAGGATCTGCCGGGCCAAGCGGCTGCGGCCCGGTTGGAGGGGAATCGGCTGCGCCAGGTGGTACCGCCGATCGCCGGCCGGCAGCAGTGACGCGGGCACCGCCGAGTGGAGGAGTTCGCCCCAGGGAATGAGGTATTCCTCGGCCAGCTGTCGCAGCAATTCGAGCAGCCCGGCCGCCAGCAGGGGGGCGTCGTCCACCACCTGAAGCACGCTCCGCAGCCGTCCATGGGCGGCGGCCGGAAGGGGGGCGCCGGTGTCGACAATGATGCCGGTCAACACTTCACGCCCGAACGGGACGACGGCCCGCACGCCGGGCACCGCCCGGGCCCGCCATTCCTCCGGGACGAGATAGTGGAACGGCTGCGGCAGCGGTTTGGGCAGCAGGACTTCGATGAGCGCATGGGGCGGGGGCATGTGCGGATTCCACAATAGTGGTACTGAAAATCGGACGTTACTCCTCGCTTTGCTCGGAGTAAACGGCGGGCGCATTCTATCAGCCGCTGCGGGTGAAGACAAGATTATAAAGATCATCACGGCGCCTGGGGACAAGCCCCTGCCGATGTGTTACGCTGAATACAGCGGGATAGTGGGCCAGTTTCACCCGAAAAATAGGGACACGTCCCAATTGTTCCAGAGTCAATTACAAACAGGCCGCAGGAACTCACCACAATTGGGACGTGTCCCTATTTTTGACGTCACACATGAGGGCCGCATAAAACTGGCCCACTACCACACAGCGGGTTTGGTTGCAAAGCTCCCGGGGGCTTGGTAAGATGGCCGAGTTTGTCACGCCGGTTCCACACCTGGTTTGAAGATGCGAAAACTGTTCGGCACAGATGGCGTGCGCGGGGTCGCCAATGTCGAGCCGCTCACGGCTGAAACAACCCTGAAACTGGGCCGGGCGGTCGCCTTTCTCTTCCAGCAGCAGCAGGCCAGGCAGGGCCGCCACCGCGTGGTCATCGGGAAGGACACCCGTCTCTCCGGGTATCTGCTGGAAAGCGCGCTGACCTCCGGCATCTGTTCGATGGGCGTCGACGTCCTGCTGGTCGGCCCCATGCCAACACCCGGCCTCGCCTTTCTGACCCGCAGCCTGCGCGCCGACGCCGGCGTCGTCATCTCGGCGTCGCACAACCCCTACCAGGACAACGGCATCAAACTGTTTGCGGAATCAGGGTTCAAATTTCCGGATGCATTCGAGCAGCGGATCGAGGAGTTGATCGAATCGGGCCGGATCGACACCATCCGGCCGACGGCCAAGCGGATCGGGAAGGCGTTTCGGGTCGATGACGCCGAAGGGCGGTACATCGAATTTGTGAAGAACTCGATTCCCCGCGGCATGGAATTCCAGGGGGTCAAAGTGGCGGTCGACTGCGCGAACGGCGCGGCCTACAAGGTGGCGCCGACCGTGCTGCGGGAGCTGGGCGCGGAGGTGGCGGTGCTCAGCGACCGCCCCAACGGCACGAACATCAACGCCAATTGCGGCGCCGTGGCGCCGGCCCAGTTGCAGCGGACGGTCGCCAAGATCAAGGCGGACATCGGCATCGCCCACGACGGCGATGCGGACCGGGCCGTCTTCGTCGATCACCGGGGCCACGTCGTGGCCGGCGACCGGATTCTGGCCGCCTGTGCGTTGGCGCTCCATCAACGGGGGCAGCTCAAGGGCGCCACGGTGGTGACGACGGTCATGAGCAACATGGGGCTGGAAGTCGCGCTGGCGCGCGAAGGGATCAAGACCGTCCGGGCCAAGGTGGGCGACCGTTACGTGTTGGAGCGGATGCTCGCCGGCGGCTTCAACTTCGGCGGGGAATCGTCGGGCCATGTGATTTTTCTGGATTACAACACCACGGGCGACGGCCTGATCACGGCGTTACAGGTATTGGCGCTCATGCAGCAGAGCGGCCGGTCGCTGGCGGAACTGGCCGCCTGCATGGAGTTGTGGCCGCAGGTCCTGGTCAACGTGCCCGTCGCCCGGCGGCGGGAATTGGCCGAGATCCCGGGCTACGTCAAACAACTGAAGCAGGCCGAACAGCAATTGGGCGGCAAGGGGCGCATCCTGGTCCGTTTTTCCGGCACCGAGCCGCTGGTGCGCGTCATGGTGGAGGGGGAGCACAAACGACGGGTTCAGCAGCTGGCCGGCGAACTGGCCGAGACGATTGAACGGGCCCTGGGAGCGCGCGCACGATGAGCGGGGCGGCGGGGCTCCGTTTTGCGGCGCTCGTGATCGTTGTGGCCGCCGGTCCGGTTGCCGTTGGATTCGGCGCCGGCGACCCCTACAAGGACGTGGAACAAACCGTCCACAACATCATGCCGCCCAGCAGCGTCTATACGATCAACGAGCTCTGCCTCTCCTGCCACGTGGACGGCAACATTCATGTGCCCGGCGTGCCGCTCCCGCCGGAGGAGGCCGCCCTGCCCGCCTTTGGCGCGGAACGGGAGCAGCGGCCGCTGTGGAACCGGGACACACCGGTGAAAAATTACGGTCTGCCGCAGAACTGGCCGCTGCCGCAACCGATGGTGGCGGACCGGCCGTTCGGCACGTCGGCGGACTGTCTCGGCTGCCATGACGGCGCTTTTGCCGAGGACGTGCACCGCGGCGGCGAACGGCTGGACAGGGGAGGGATCAAAGAAATCCAGGATTTATTTGACCGGATGGAGACGGCGCTGGGAGGGACGCTTGATCGGAGAAGCGAGGTGCCCGATCACCCCGTGTCGACCATCTATCCAAAGAGGCCGAACGGGGAGATGCTGCCCAAGGAGCCGCTTTCGAGCCAGCGGCGGTTTTTCTCCATTCCCGATCTGCAGGATGAGCAACTGGTGCTGCCGACCGGCGCCACGTCGAAATTCTATGCGCAGACCCCGGGCAATCTTCAGGCGTCCTCTCTGCTGGGCAATGGCAACGGCAACGGCCATGCGGGAGCGCCCGCGCCGGCCGGCGCCGCCACGGCCGCCGAAGGCGTCGAGCAATTCCGACTGATCCATACGACGTTCGGCGTGATCCACTGCGATAGCTGCCATAACGCCCACAGCGAGCTGCATACCGGTTTTCTTCGCGACAAATCGCCCCAACTCTGCCTGCTCTGTCATGACCGATAATAGCTGCCTGCGGGCCAGCACGGGGTTCTTTGATCCCCGTTACTGGGAGGCAGCTACCCAGCTCGCAACGCGAGCGAGAGGGGGAGGCTCCCAATACGGGGACAGATTTGCAATCTGTCCCCAGTTGGGAGGGGGCGACGCGAGCCCCTATAATAGACGCACGGCGCGCTGATCCCCGCCGCCATGCGCCGGCCGTTGCTCTGGGTGACGCTGTGTTATCTGAGCGGCCTGGCGGCCGGCGAACTCGCCTTCTATCTCCCGCTGACGACCGTCCTGCTGGTGATGATGGTCGCGGCCGCCGTGGCCGTCGTTCTTCGGCAAGGCGCACTTCCCTCTCGATCCACCCTGCTGATCGGCATGATTGCTCTCCTGATCGGATCAGTGACGGCCCATCGGACGCTTGCCGGACTGGAGCGGTCGGCCGTGGACCAGTGGCGCGATCGCGGGCCAGTGGAACTGACGGGCCGTGTGCACGGACTGCCTGAACCGGAGCAGGATCGAACCGTCCTCCTTCTTGATCTTGAATCGGTGGCGCCGCCGAACGATGCGTCAATCCCTTCTTCTCTTCCCCCGACGGTTGTCCCACTCACGGGACGGATACGGGTGAACGTCAGAAAGATGGTGGAGGGGGAGCCGGACCTCCATGCGGGCGACCGGCTCCGATTCAGCGCCGAACTGCGGCGGCCGTACGGATTGCACAACGTCGGTCTGTTCGACGCCGGCCGGTACGCGCAGCGCCAGGGGATCGATGCCGCCGCATCGGGCCGGTCCGACCAGGTGATCCGGTTGGATGAAGGGAACGGATGGCTGGACCGTGGCTTCTTCCGGCCCGTCGAAGCCTGGCGCGCGCGGATCGATGACGCGATGGCCGCATCGCTCTCGCCCCCGTCGGCGGCGCTGCTCTCGTCGCTGATCCTGGGTGAAACGCGCCGGCTGACGCCCGGGATGAGGGACGCCTTCACCGCGGCCGGCGTGGCTCACCTGCTCTCGATTTCAGGCAGCCACCTGGCGCTGCTCGCCGGCGTGATCTTTCTGCTGGTGCGCGGCGCCTGCCGTCTGCTGCCGGCCCGATGGCTGCTCTGGCTGACAATGCGGCTCTCTCCCACGCAACTGGCGACCCTTGCGACCGTACCGGCCGTTGTCTGGTACACCGCGCTGGCCGGCGGCCAGGTGGCCACCATCCGCTCGCTCCTGATGCTCCTGCTCTATTGCGGCGCGGTGTTGCTGTCGCGGCCGCACGATCTGCTGACGGCGCTGGCCGTTGCCGCGCTGGTGGTGCTGGCGGTCGATCCGCTGGCGCTCGGCGCCATCTCGTTTCAACTCTCGTACGGCGCCGTGCTGGGGATGGCGCTGGCGTTGGTCTGGTGGAGCGAGCGGACCGCGGAGGAGCGGCAACGGGAGCCGGCCGTATCAGGTCCTGACGCGGAGGCGCCGTCATGGTGGAGACCGTGGCTGCAACGGGGTGCGCTCTATCTGTTGTTGACGGCGGCGGCGACGGCGGCGACGGCGCCGTTGGTGCTCTACCATTTTCGCCAGGTCAACTGGGTGGGGTTGGTGAGCAATCTGGTCCTGCCCGTGATCGGCGTCGTGGTGATCCCGCTGGGCTTGTTCAGCGCGTGGCTGACGCTGCTGTTTTCTTCATCGACGTTTCCCCTCGCGTCGCTCAATGAGTGGGCGGTGACGGTACTGACGGCCGTGGTCGGCTGGTTTGCCCGCTGGCCCGGCGCCGTCGTGCATCTGGCCGCACCGTCATTGCTGACTGTTGCGACGCTCTACATCGGCATGGCGGCGCTGGTCTGGGGGCGCCGGCTGCGCTGGCTGGGTCGGCTGGGTGTGGCCGCCGGCACGATGTGGATGATGATTGCGCTGGCCGGGTTACTCCGTCCCGACGGCCAGTTGCGGGTGAGTTTTTTGGATGTCGGCCAGGGGGATGCGGCGGTGATCACGGCGCCGACCGGCCAGGCGATGGTCATCGACGGCGGGCCGCAGTATGGCGGCTATGACACCGGCCGCGCCGTGGTGGCACCCTATCTGTGGGATCATGGGATTCACCGGATTGATTATCTCGTGGCGAGCCATCCCCAGGCCGATCATATCGGCGGGCAAATCGCGTTGCTGCGTCTCTTCCCTGTTGGCGAGCTGTGGCAGAACGGCGTTCAACGGGGTGGAAGTGTGGCTGAGGCCTGGCGGGAGGCGGCCCAAGCGGGCGCGAAACAACGCATCACAATCAGAGCCGTCGATGCGCCGATTCAGGTCGGGCCGGTTCGGATTGATCTCCTGCATCCGTCCGGAGCGTTCGTGCCTGACGATGATAATCCGAACGGGCATGGCTTGAACGATTCGGCGATCGTCATGCGGATTGGCTTGGGCGAGCACCGATTTCTCTTCACGGGCGACATCGAACGGCCGGCCGAGGCGGAACTGCTGCGCCACGAGGCCGATCGGCTGTCATCGACGGTGCTCAAAGTGCCCCATCACGGCAGCCGGACGTCAAGCACGCCGGACTTTCTCGATGCCGTCCGCCCGCGCGACG